>CAYQTP010000033.1:0-8169 GCA_964420475.1 uncultured Gammaproteobacteria bacterium | reverse complement strand
CTTTGATATATCTTCTACTTATTTCCCGAATGATATTTTTCATGAATCTCCTTTAGACGTAAATTGGTCACGTGAGTATAAATCTGAGTGGTTGAAATATTTTTGTGGCCAAGCATTTCCTGAACCGATCTTAAATCGGCTCCATGCTCAAGCAGATCAGTCGCATAAGAATGACGTAAAATATGCGGACCGATCCGGAAAAGAATCCCGGCCTTTTTCCGGTACTTATCGATCATCCTTTCGATCGAACGGACCGAAAGTCTCAATCTTTCGTCCGTTAATCCCTCTTTACCTTTGGGACCGGAATAACGGATAAACAGCGGGCGATACGGGTCAGATCTTTTCGCCATATAAAGACTAAGCCATTCTTTTGCGTGTTTTGATAAAAATACCACTCTCGCCTTACCTCCTTTTCCGATCACTCCAAACTCACCGGATTGGACGTTCGCCTGTTCACGATTTAGTGCAACTAATTCGGAAACTCTTAAGCCGGTCGAAAAAAGAACTTCCAAAATCGTCCTGTCCCTGAGACCAATTTCATCTTTTGAGTCGACAACGGCAAATAATCTTCTTAATTCTTCCTGTTGCAGGAATTTTATATTACGATCACGACTTTTTCCCAGCTCTATCATCTCTGGAGAGAGCGATGATATGCGCTGACGGGTTAAATAGCGGAGGAAGCTTCTGAGTGCTACCAGGAAGTAATTTTGAGTTTGGCGCTTCAGGACACCCTTATATGGGTTCTTGTATTCGTGGCTCAGAAATAATCGGAAGCTTCTGACAATATTATCATCAATTTTCTCAACTGGAAAATCTTCCATCTTTTTCTTGTCGCCGAGAGTCTTGGCGGAGGATAGAAGCAACCACTTCTGGAAAAAATTAAGATAATATCCGTACATTTTGACTGTTTTTAAAGAAAGGTTTCTGTCCAGTTCACAGTATTCCAAAAAACGTAAGATCGCTTCTTTGATTCCCATTATCTTATATTAAACGACGCAGGCTAAATTATCAAGAAGTTATTCCTTAATATCAACCGAAAGAATCTTTACCGGCGTGACCGGGGAAGATAGTTCTCCTGATGAACTGGGTTGAACGGGCGCCTCGGCAATCGCATCAACCGTCTCCATTCCTGAAATGACTTTGCCGAAAATAACATAGTTTTTGGGTAGAGGATAATCCTTATGCATAATAAAAAACTGGCTGCCATTGGTATCGGGTCCGGAATTGGCCATGGCAATTGCTCCCTGCAAATAATCACCGGTAAACGGTTCATCGGCAAATTTATAGCCCGGTCCGCCGGTACCGTCACCTTTTGGGTCGCCGCCTTGAATCATGAAGCCTTTAATCGTCCGGTGAAAAATCGTCTGATTATAAAATCCTTTTTTAGAGAGATCGATAAAGTTGTTGACTGTTCTTGGTGTTTGGTCTGTATTTAGAGAAATAGTTATATCACCTTTTTCTGTATGAAGAACTGCGGTCTTGATAGTTTTTTTCATATTAACAGAAAATAATTTTATCGCTCCTATTATTAGTGCTCCAAGAACAATAATTAATAACAATTTTTTGCCCACGATAAAGTAGTATAAATTAAATTCTTTTCTATGTCAAAATCTAAACCTCAATATTTGGCTTCTTACGATTCAAAAGAGTTATTTATTAACCCTGTATTTTAGAATCAGTGTACCTGTTTTATTTATTTTTTTAACGCTATTTAATTGGAGTTTGATATTTAATAACTGTTCTCCGGTAATATTTTTTCCGCTTCCAAAAATTTTCGGTTCAATTGTCAGATATAGTTCATCAACCAAATTCTGTTTTAAAAATAAACCGTTAATGATACCTCCGCCTACTAACAATGCTTTTTTATAACCTAAAGTCGATAGACGCTTTATTAACATCTCCGGAGTTTCATCTGAAAATTCCAGTTGGCCTTTAGTTGACTGATTAGAATATTTATCGGGACTCCGGGTCAATACTATTCTCAACTTTCCCTTTTCCAGCTTTATTACCGAACGGACAGCTTCATAAGTAGACCTACCCATGATAATTAAACTACTTTTTTTGATCAGGGAAAAAAAATATTCTTGATCTTCCTGAGAAGTCCAGTTATAGATATTTGGATCGCTTCCTCTGGTAATTCTTCCGTCAACGGACGCCAACATGACCATGATAATTTTCATTTTTTCTTATCTCCCTTTAACCATCTTACGGCAACATAAACAAACGGAGTTTCAATGACGGACATAAAACATTTAAGCAGCCAATAGGGAATAATTAAACTGAATAAAAATGAAAAGTTATCACCAACTCCTTTATCAAAAGCATAAAAAGCTAAAAACATAAAGATACAAGTATCAACAAATTGGGAAATAAAATTAGAAAGATTACTTCTCAACCATAAAGCTTTTTTACCTAATCTTTCTCTGATTTTTTGAAAAACAATAATGTCAACGAAATCGGATATTGTAAAAGCGGTCAAACTGGCAAACGCAATTCGCATTGATTGGCCGAAAATCAGATCATAAGCTGCTTCACTGTCCTTAAAGCGAGCGGATGGAGGGAGTTTGATCGCCAGAAAAGAAAAAAACATAAATATGACAATTGTTACCAAACTCGATCTATAAACGCTTTTAGCCCTTGCCACCCCAAAAACCTCAACGATCGCGTCGTTAATTGAAAATATTATCGGAATAACAAAAATAGCAACACTGGCATTCCAGGTGAATTTGCCTATATGAAGCAGGGGGAATGTTTTTGCCCCCATCAATTCAGAAATTGCAACACAGGCTATGTAAATTGCAATAATTAAGTCTAATTTGTTAATCTTTAAATCAATTTTTTTAAACATTATATTTTTTCCAATTTACTTCTTTTTCCATTTCAGCCATTTTTCTTCAACCTCTTTTTCCAGGTTAATATTATAAAACTTTGCCAAAAGTAAAACATGTGAAAATACGTCGGCCACTTCTTTACGGAAATTGTCTTTTATTTCTTCCTCGGTTTTACCTTTATGGCGTCCTTGTTTAATCATCATCAGATAAGATTGAATCAGTTCTCCCATTTCTTCCTGAAGCTTAAGCACAAACCAATTACCGTCGCGATCAATATCAAATCTTTTTGAATATATTTGGGAAATTTTTTCCACTTCCGATGTCAGATCTTTGATATTCATGGTTGTATTATAACATTACGAGTGAGCTCTTAACGCCAGTCGATAGGCCTTATACCTTTCTGAGTAAGAAAATTATTGCATTTACTGAAATGACTGTTGCCAAAAAATAAATGAGCTGAATAAGGTGAGGGATGACCCGAGGTTAATACTAAATTTGTCTCCCGATTAATTACTCCGCCTTTTGTTTGGGCATATTTACCCCAAAGCATGTAGACAATATTTTTGCGGTTTTCGTTTAATGATTTTATAGCTGCATCGGTAAATTTTTCCCAACCTTTCTCTTTATGGGAAGCGGGTATATTAGCCGCAACCGTTAAGACGCTGTTCAACATTAAGACTCCTTGATAAGCCCAACGGGATAAATCACCGGAAGATAAGGGAGAAATTCCTAAATCATTTTGGATTTCTTTGAAGATATTTTTTAGTGACGGAGGAAGATTAATTCCGTCATTAACGGCAAAAGATAATCCATTAGCTTGTTTTTCACCATGATAAGGATCCTGGCCGACAATAACAACTTTTACTTGATCTATCGGACAAAGATCAAAGGCACGGAAAATATTTTTTGCCGGGGGAAAAACCTTGCCAGATAGATATTGATGGCGGACAAATTCGGTCAGTTCTTCCCAATATGGTTTTTGAAATTCCGTCTTTAAATGCGCCTTCCATGTTTTATCAATTTTCACATCTTTCATATTCAACTAATCTTTTCAGCATTTTTTCAGAATATGCTATTAAAAATATAATTAAGTGTAAATCAGGGTTTACACGAGTTAAGAAAAAAGTAATCTAACAAACAAATCAAACAAACAATAATATATTTGTTTTATAATTAACTTTTTTCCACTCAGGGCGCGATACTTCAGCTCTGAGTGTTTTTTTAGATCAAATTTTTATCAATATATTCCAGCGCCTCTATCATTCCGCCGTCTTTAACTGTCGGGACAACCAGACCGGCGATTTCTTTTAATTCTTTTGGCGCCGCTGCCATAGCGATGCCAAATCCGCAGGCGGTAAAAAGGGGATAGTCGTTGAGACCATCTCCAATTGCGACAACTTCATCTGGGGTGAGATTTAGTATTTTTAAATATTCGAGGACCGCCGTGTGTTTAGTGGCTTTTTCTGAAGTGATGTCGGCCCCGAAAAAATCAAAAAATTTAAATCTGATCACCGAAATATCGGTACAGCTTTTCTGTAAGTTCTTAATATGTAATCCCATTCCTGATTCGGTTAACCGATTGGCTCTGGCAAAAATTGGTATTTTCAAAATTTTTTCCGAACTATTTAATTCGATTAGGGTTTTGTTTGAAGTTTCCGGGTAAAAATTGTTTCCCTTTGCCATTGGCGACAAATAAACACAGTTTTCCGCCTCTAAAGAAAAAGCCAGTTCCTGAGTTAAAAGATATTGAATAATCTTTGAGGTTGATTCACCAGAAATTGCCTGAAGGAACAGAATTTTATTAATAGTAGAATCAAAAATCATTCCTCCTCCATGGAGAATATGGATTCCCTTAATTCCTAATTCTTTTTCTGTTCTTTTAACCGAACTGTAATAAGCCCGTCCGGTCGCCAAAGAAAATCGGATATTTTTATTTAATATTTTTTTTATCAGGATTTTTACTTCGGGTAGGTACTGTCCATTTTCATCAATCAAAGTTCCGTCAAAGTCGCAGAGGATGGCTTTAATTTTTTTCATAATCCGGTCTCCATGAAGTTATTATACCTTTGAACCGGTTATTCCTCAACAAAGGTCAGGGCAATACCGCTTAAATTTGCCCGGCCGGTTCTACCGATCCGATGAATATAATCTTCATAAGTCTGCGGGATATCATAGTTGATGACATGGGTCACATTGGCAATATCAAGCCCACGGGCCGCCACATCGGTAGCCACCATGATTTTTACAACGTCTTCCTTAAACATGCGGATCGCCTGCTGACGTTGAAACTGCGCTTTATCTCCGTGAATTGAAGTGACTTTAAATCCTTTTTGAAATAAATCCCTTGATATCCTTTCCACTCCGCGTTTAGTTCGGCCAAAAACTAAAACCTTTTTGAATTCTTCCTGTTTTAAAAGAAAAGATAGTTTTTCCATTTTTGAACCGATTTTCTTTTCCAACCGAACCAGATCCTGTTTAATATGACTGAGGGTTTCTTGGGTTTTTACGGAAATAGTTACCGGATTTTTCACAAATGTAGCAATTAAAGTGCTTATTTCCGGTGAAACCGTTGCCGAAAAAAACAATGATTGACGTTCAAGGGGAAGATAGGAAATAATTTCTTTAATGTCATGGATAAACCCCATGTCAAGCATCTGGTCGGTTTCGTCGAGGATTATCATCTTAAACATTCCCAATTTTAAAATGCCTCTATTGATAAGGTCCTTAATTCGGCCCGGAGTTCCAACGACGACGTGTGGATTATGCTTTAATTGGGAAATTTGTATCTGCATTGAAGATTGGCCGATACATAGAGTACTAAAGATCGGCATATTGCCCGAAAATTTTCTTAGTTCATCCCGGGTTTGTAAGGCCAGTTCACGGGTAGGACTGATGATAAGCGCCCGATACGAATAATCTTTTAGAATATTTTCAATAAGCGGGATTAAGAAAGCCGCGGTTTTTCCGGTGCCGGTATTGGCAATGCCAATGACGTCTTTACCTGCTCGGATTGCAGGGATTCCCTGCACCTGAATCGGCGTAAGAACGGTATATCCGTGACGGGCAATGGTCATTTTTAATGATTCCGGTAAATCAAGACTGGAAAATAAGATATCCTTGACAGCTTGAATAGGGGAAACGGCAAAGTTTTTGACACTGGCTTTACGGATAAATTCGTGAATGTTTCCGCCTTTCATATTTCGCCCCCGTCCGCCAAAGCGGAAAGAACTAACAGGTCTGCTAAACCGTCTGAATCGACTTGATGTCTGAAAATGTCTTGTATACATAACAATAAATAGGGAAATTGTAACTTAGATGTAAGAGCGGCGAAGCTCCTCTTAAAAATTATGAAGAAGAACTTGAAAATTAAAAAAATTCTAAAGCAGAACTTACAATCTGTATCAAGTATAACAGAAATAAGCCGAATATCAATTGACAATTTTATTTTTTTCCTAATCCGTTTTGGGCTTCATTCATTTTTAAAATAAGCTCTGTGATCCGTTTTCCTTCGATTGATTTCACTTCAAATAATTTATGTGAAATCCAGATTTTGTCGCCAACACGCGGCTCTCTTCCCAAAAGTCCAAATATCAATCCGCCGATAGTCGTATATCCCTGCCCCTTGATCGGCAAATGAAATCTTTTCTGCATTTTTTCAAGCGTAACATTTCCTTCAATCAAATAAGATCCGTCGGTGTTTCGTTTGATATTTAATATTGGTTTATCAAACTCATCTTGAATTTCACCTACCAGACTTTCGATAATATCCTCAAGAGTTACCAGCCCCATCATTATTCCAAACTCATCGTAAACAGCCGCCACATGTACATGTTTTTTCTGCATGTCCAGTAAAACTTCGTTTGCCTTTTTTTTCTCGGGAACGCTAATGATTTTACGGATTATAGAAGTTTCAGATAATTTTTTTACTTTACTTGGATTATTTTCTAAATGATAGACGTCTTTCACATGAATAAATCCAATTATATTATCGACATTCCCTTTATAAACGGGAAAGCGGCTGAAACGCGGATCTAACTGCCCGCGTATTTTACTTATGGGTAAATTAGCATTTATTGTAAGAATTTCCGATCGGGGAGTCACCATTTGTTTGATCTGTTTATCAGAAAGTTTAAAAACGTTATCAACAATGCGCAGCTCCTCTTTAGCCATAATACCGCTTTCGCTTATCTGACTAAAAAGAAGTTTTAATTCTTCTTTCGTGTAGACCAAATGATTTTCTGTGCGGGTATTAAATCCAAGAATAAGCAATATTTTATTGGCTATCTTATTTAAAAAAAGAGCAAAAGGATGAAATATTCTGACGAATAATGTTAGGGGAGCAATCAGTATTAGAGCGACCATCTCCGCTTTTTGTATTGCAATTGTTTTAGGGACTAATTCTCCAATGATCATTGATAATAAAGTAAGAAGTAAAAAAGCGGCAATAACAGAAATAAGTTGGGCGATCGCAAAAATCCCGCCATTGGGAAGAAATGAAAATAACGAGAGAAAAAATTTTTCAAAGACCGGTTCTCCGATCCAACCTAAGATCAGGGCGACAATCGTCGTTCCCAGCTGGGTAGCAGAAATAAAATCCTCCCGCTTTATGAGTGCCTGTTGGATTAACCTAGCTAATGAATCGCCCCGTTTTACCAATTCATCGACGCGGGTCCTGCGTAAAGCAATAATTGCATATTCTGAAGCGGCAAAAAATGCACTGAGGAGAATAAGAATAAAGACCAGCACCGCCTGTGTAATTAATTCCATGAGTATAAGTATATCATCTGAGCTCCCATCAAAAAGTGTAGTAGGTGGATTTAAAATTATTCAAAACCAATTTTGAGGGGCTGAAAACCTTTGTTTTAACTCCAGATAACGAATTGAAACTCCTTGAGCCAAAATCTCCTCATCGGTCAAAATAGGTAAAGAATGACGATAACGGCTAAGAATTAGAGCTTGTAACGAATCTTGATCATAAACATTACCTATCGGATCATTAAAACAATCTTGTGGTAAATTATCGTAAGGTATAGCCTTGATTAGTCTGGTTACTTTGGCCACCCAAATATTATTAAAGTCTAAAAGTGGTAATTGTTCATCTTCATCAGAATTATAATGACCAAATATAACTATTTTTGGTAAAGCTGCTAAACCATCTCTTCTTGAATTTTCAATGGGTAAACCAAAATGGACAAGTCTACTTCCCGGAACATATCCATTTTCCGGATAATCCGCAGTCGGAATACGAATAATTTGTTGTACGCCGATATTTTTTAATATTTTTCTAATAGGAAGCGTTTCTTTTTGTCCTTGATTTAGTAGTAAAACGGAAGAATTT
>CAYQTP010000032.1:0-8187 GCA_964420475.1 uncultured Gammaproteobacteria bacterium | reverse complement strand
CGGCGGGAATGACTTTAAACAAATTTTCCTAGCCCGATTATCAGACTAAATTTCTTCTTTAACGAACAGATTTTGGCAGAGGATTGGAGATTTTTCCCATTACATTTGAGGGAAAGTACCGGTAAAAAACATCACCGATAATGCTGTCTATTTTCACGGCGCAAAATTCTCTTGAATCGGAAGATCTAGGACGATTGTCTCCCATGACAAAAATTTCATCAGACGGCACGGAATATGGAATATTATCTTTTATGCAGCCGCCATCCCATAAATTTGTGGGTGCGGCAAGATAATCTTCCGTTAATTGGATATCGTTCACTTTTACAATACCGTTGGAAATGGTGATTACATCACCGGGCAGTCCGATAATTCTTTTTATGTATTCTATATCGGGATTTTTCGGTGATTTAAAAACTACGACATCACCGCGTTCCATTCTTCTGAATTTATATGTTATCCGGCTGGTTAATATATAGTCACCCGTATGAAAAGTATTTTCCATTGACGCTCCTTTGACCTGATTTGGAGTTAATATAAACAAATAAACGACAATAAAAAGAGAGCCGACAAAAACCACTGTTTCCAGGATATCCATTACAAAATCAATGATCGGTTTGACTATCTTCATAAGGATTCATTGTAAAAAAAAGACCAAAGTTTTACAAGCGGTTTTGTATATAATTAATTGAGGGCTTATAGCTCAGTTGGCTAGAGCGTTGCATTCACATTGCAAAGGTCTCAGGTTCGAGTCCTGATAAGCCCACTTTATGAAAAAAATTTTGAAAAACAAACAAATTATAAAAACATCAGTTCTTTTCCTTTTTCTGATAATTATAATTTTTGGAGCTTTTTTCTATTATAAAAATACCTCTTCAAAAATTATTTTATTGCAATCAAATAAAATCAAGCTTGAAAATACCCTGAAAAATATATCTGCGGAAATCACAACCCTAAAAAATCAGGATCAATATAAAATTAATAAAGATCTTGAAAGCAAAGTTAAGAGTATCGAAACAACTTATACCAAGGCTGTGTCTGCGTATGAGAAACTGCTCGATCTTAAAAACACAGCAAAAAATACGGCAAAATTTGATTCGGCTTTTGCCGATATTCTAACTCTGCTTTCAAAAAGAAATTATTCATCGGCCGCGGCGGAATTATTAACTTTTGAAAAAGATATTGATGCCGAAAAGCAAAAAATTTTGGCTTCATTTCAAATACCGGCCAATGTTCCGGAAAATAATACCCCGCCCGGCGCCGGATACTCCAGCCAGGTTGTCAGATCAGACGTTGGAGATTTTTTAGTCAGTATTGTGGCGGCTGATCTGAATTCCACCCGGGTTATTGTCGATTCTGCGTCCGACTCTGATTGTAAAGGCGACTGCCCGGTCATGTCGCTGGCTGATTATGTGTCAAGGAGCGGGGCTTTTGCCGGTATAAACGGTTCATATTTCTGTCCGGCCGACTATCCATCTTGTTCCGATAAAAAAAATTCGTTTGACACCCTGATCATGAATAAGAATAAAAAATATATTAATTCCGATAATAATGTTTATAGCACGGTTCCGGCGGTGATATTTTCCGGTAATTCGGCCAGATATGTCGGTCAATCGCTTGAATGGGGCCGGGATACGTCAGTGGACGCCGTTCTGTCCATGCAGCCTCTCCTTGTCTCAAATGGAAACATTGCTTTTAACGGAGACGGGGAGCCAAAACGCGGATCAAAGGGAAGCAGAAGTTTTGTCGGAACAACCGGTTCTACTGCCTATATTGGAGTCGTATTTAACGCAACGGTGGCCGAAGCCGCTCATGTTCTTCACACAATGGGAGTTCAAAATGCCCTTAATCTCGATGATGGCGGCTCAACCGCTCTCTGGTCCGGCGGATACAAGGCCGGCCCCGGACGTAATCTTCCAAACGTACTGCTTTTTGTGGGAAAATAATAATCTTTATGAATTTTTAGGAATTTTTATATGAAAGGTCGTTCCCTCTTTTTTATCAGAAGTGGCCTCGATTGATCCATTATGCATTTCCACAATTTGTTTTGTAATATAAAGCCCCAATCCAGTGCCGACGGGTGCTCCGTCTTTTTTTGTCGATTCAACATTTAACCGGTTAAATTTTTGAAATAATTTTGGAAGTTCTTCTGGCGGAATATATGAACCCGAATTAACGGTATCAATATTGAAAAATTTTTCATGTTCGGTAATTTTAAGAGAGATCCTGCCTTTTGCCGGTGTAAACTTCAGGGCATTCCCGATAATATTCTGTAACACTTCCCTGAGTTTTTCTTTATCTCCGTTCATGATGATCGGTTTTTCAGGCAGATTAAATACAAATGATATCTCTTTTTCAGCAGCCGTGATTTTTAGTTCATCATATGCCTGCTGGCTAATTTCATTAAAATTAAATTCTTCCTTTTGCAGTAGTAGACGTTTGCCTTCAATTCTTGATATCGTCAGCATATCGGTCACTAATTTTAATAATCTTTCGGTAGAACTATAGGCAATGGAAATATCTTTTTTAACTTGGGGATCTAAAGTTTTAGCGGATTTATTTAAAGCCATCCAAAGATAACTTTTAATGGCCGTCATCGGTGTTCGCAGTTCATGAGAGGCAACGGAGACGAATTCATCCTTAAGTTTATCAAGCTCTTTTAATTTTTCATTAGCCTGACGCAGATTGGCGGTTGCCTCGTCGATTTCATCTTTCAAGGTGATGTTAAACCGGCTGATTTCATCATAAGAGAGAGAATTTTTAATGGCGACGGCTAGTTCTGGAACAAGAATTTCAATAACCTTAATATCTTCCGAAGTATAAATATCTCCGGAAAGTTTTTCACCGAGAGTAAATAAACCTATTTGCTGACCGGCGGTTGCAATATCTACAGCAATAGAAATGTTCATCTCCCGCATAAACGATTTTGCTTCCGATTCATCAAGCTCATCAAAAACCAGCAATTTATTTTGTTCTATTAAAAAAAATACCATATTTTCTTTATATGAAGGTGATTCATTATAACCTTCATGAGAGACGTCAAAAATTCTATCTTCGGATTTAAGAATGATCGCCCCCTTGGAAACTCTCATCTGGCTCATTAAAGTTAGTAAAAATTGATGGCTCAGATCTTCAAATTTTAAAGTTGAAGCCATAATCAGAGTTAAGTCATATAGTAGTTTGTTTGAATCATAGTGATCTTTATATAAAAATTTATCAGTGGTATGTTCAATTTCTTTTCTAACTGCCTGAAATGAAAATGCCATTAACAGTGCCAAAGCCGTCGATATTGTTATCGTTCGGTCTTCAATTGAATAGCTAATAAAAAAAGAGGAAGAAACAGCAAATAAAAGAGAATATATTAGTCCAAATATACCGACCAAAACAGCATAGGAAACCGTTCTGGCAACCACCAATCTTATATCAAGAAGTCTATGCCTTAGAATCGAATAAGAAATAAATAAAGCTGAGATAATTAAAAACAAAGGACTGAGCGAAATAAAAATTGTTATTTTAAAGAGTAGTGGAAAAATTACGGTAGAAAGTAATGTCAGTCCAAAACTCAATAATATTCCAAATGTTATAAAGCGAAGTTGGACACGAAGCAGTCCAGTTGAATTTTTAAATTTTTTGAATAACTCTAACGAACCGGCTAAAATACTCAATATTTGTAATAATGCAAAAGAGGCTACTGCTGGACCGGGTAAAATTTGCGGATTGCCGTTTATTATATGAACAGATTTAAAAATCAACCCATTTAAAGCTAAAAAAACATTAATCAAAGTCCATGCAATAATAGGGTATTGAATTTTTTTATCAGAAATGAAATTATTTTTTGGAAAAGTTTTGACAAAAAAATAAAATAACGGACCAGCGGGAATGGCTGTTAACAAAATAAGCTTTGACCAAAAAAACGCTTCTTCAGGTGTTAATGAATTAAGTGATAGGTAGTTAAAAATAGGATATAAACCTAAAAAAAGCAGTAAAGCAGCAAAGTAAACATTGGTGGCACTTTTGCTATTTTTGTAGTAAACAAAAAGTGACAACAGAAAGGAAATGCCGGCAACAACTAAAGCGATGAATAAATTCATATATATATTTTCATTATGCTGAATAAAGACCTCTGTGTCAAATTAAATTACATTATCTAAGGAGATGAGTTTTCTCATGCTTTTTAGATTTCCAAAAATCATTCTTCTGACCAAATAGGGTATTAATCCTCCCGAAGTAGATACTGTGCTCATAAGCTGTGGTCGAGCAACAAGAGTTTTGCCTATTTCTTTTACCGAAGCCAAAGCTCTTAAGGGAATATTTTCAATACCAACCAATTTAACGGCTATCATTTTTTTATCTTCCGGAGATAATTTTTTATTTAATATCTTTTTAATTAAATTGTCATCTATTAAACCGTTAAAAAGAGGCATTTTATTGTTTAAATCATAACGTTCTACATCAATAAGTATATTGTCTCCTAAATTTGTAAGCATAATCACGGGAACTTTATATTTTTTTGCATAAATACGTAATCTGATTTTAATTTCAAAATCATCAATTGCTTCTACAATTAAATTCTGTTTTGGTTCGGAAAAAAAATCGACTAAATTAGAATTGTTTAATCCCTTTGGGAAAGTAAACAGATTCGCATATGGATTTATCTCATATATTTGCTGAGTAGTTATGTCAATTTTTTGTTGACCAATTTTATCAAGTGTGGCCCTTATTCTATTTAGGTTTGAAGTTTCTAATATATCTTTTTCTGCTAATTTTAAAGTACTTGCAATTCCGGAATAAACCAAGTTTAAGGCCATCCAATTACCGATTGAAAGGCCAACAATGCCGATAGTTAAATTCTTAAGTATTATTTGTTCTTCTGACGTTATCATATTTCTATTCCTATTAGTTCTCAACTCAAAATAATCATTTTCATTAACAGAGTGAATTAATTTAAGTTTCCAAGGAAAGTAAATCCAGTTCCCATAATTAGTTTTGTTTTTTTTTATTTTGTAGTTTATAAAGGTCTTTAGTTGTTTAAAATATTGTGTTGACGATCTAAGACCCGGGTTATTAATTTCAAAAAGCTCAGTTAATTGTTGTTTATAAATATCAACCTCTTTTATAATTCGATTGTTTTTTTTAATTTTAGTTAACTCAGAGTGATTATATTTTCCTTCGTACAAAATTATAGGTTTTTTAATCATTTGATAAGTTTATTTTTAACTAATAATCGCGGAGTATAGAAATTATTAGGCTTCATATATCCGATATTAATAATAAATTGAGGGTTAGTCATAAGTCCAAGTTTTTTTTTGAGTAGACCCCGAATCGATCTTACTTCTAAAGCAGCGACCGAAATTGATGTACTTAAACCCACTTGAGTACATTTTATAAATATTTTTTCACTTAACAATCCTATTTTGAACCAATCTTCTGGGGTATTGTTTTTTGTGCTTAAAAGACATATTAACGGCGCAGAATTTATGCTTGAGTAATTTAATTTGGCTACCAGTTTTCCGATATTAAAATTACGTGTTATGAAAGGAAAAAAAAATGAAACAAGTGTAGAAAATTTCAGTGAATAACCAGGAATTCCTTCACGCCTTTTTGATAAATTATTATTTATCCATGATGATAGTTCCTTTCTAAACTGTTTTATACCATACATTTTTAAAATTGATTCAGAAGTTAGTTCTGCTATTATTTTTATTTTTTCAGCCTTATTTATAAAATCTACTTGAATTACGTCGGATAATGATAAATGACGTAATTTGTTTAAAATAATTTTATCAATATTTTTATTTATAAAAAATCCTCTGGAGTTTTTCCGATTTTTTATTGCTTTAATAATTACAAGTGACTTTTTATCAAGTTTTTTTTTATTTGTTAAAACATTTTTAAAATATATGTCGGCAACAAGATTTTTGCTTTTGGGATAAAAAGAGACACTTTTAAAAATGCCATATATCTTAGCTGCTTCGACTAGATTTTGGACCGAGCAACCCAAACTTATATATAAATCACGATTCTCTGGGTCAGATTCAGGTAATAAGCGATTTGGGTCAATAAAAATTTTACAATTTTCACTTTCTATTTTAAAAAGCCATGGCTGAGTATTATGTGTAGAAGGGGCCAAGATCGCATATTTTAATAAAAAATAAATGCGGTTATAATTATTTTTCTGTTTATAAAAACTCAGAGGATCAAAATCCCTCAAATTTCGATAATTAGTTTTAATTATTTTTTTACCCATTTTTGTTTCGTACCTGGTTTAAAATATAATGGATCTTCATAAGGCCAAAAAATAACAAGAGGAGCCGCTCTTTTCCCAATTAATTTAGTCACAGCCCGATATCCTTCATTTTCTTTTAAAAGTTGATCCGTTATTAACAATAAAACCTTATTTTTTAACTTTATATTTTCCTTTACGCGAGCTTTAAGCTCGGTATTGATCTCTAGATACTGATTTTTGTTTTTGTCAAATTTTATGATCATTGTAAATTTTCCTGTGACTGATTTTTCTAACTCTTTTTGTTGCAAAGCTTTTTTTATTGTTTCCGGATAAATATCACACAAATAAAATTTAACCATAAAATCGTTCCTCTCAAATACATAAACAAATGGTAAATTCCATACAGTATCAGATATACCTGCTTCTTGGCAGCTTTTTAATAGATTAATATCATTTTTTTTAAAAATTTGTTTTACCTCCTCATAGCCATAGACGCCACCGGTGTCTTTTAAGTCGTAACGAACCAATGGTAGACCACTAAAAGCCGAACAAATAACTGTTTTTTTAATTTCTTCAAAATAAAATAGTTCAGGAATATATTGGGTAAAAGTTGGTAGCTTGTAAGTATCACCAAATAAATCTTTATAGATATTTTTTTTTCTTAATGCACTTCTTCTTGTAAGTATTGAAATTGGTGTCTCGTAAGACATTGTTCCTAATTCTACGGTTCCGTAATGGTTTAACGTGCTGGTATATGTATTTTTATTTCCAGCGATATTCAATATATAATCCCGGACCTCTTCATTAAATCCCTCAGCTGAAAAAATAAAACTAAGATTATATTTTTTCCAATCTATACCCGATCTGACGCCATCATCCAATACGTCTTTTAGAAAAGGCGCATAGCTTCCAATTATTACCTGATCAAAGTAGGGGCCAAGCTTTTCAATTGCTCTAATAATTCCCTGTTTATCAACTCCCGGAGTAATGACGCTCATATTGTATTTACCTTTTTCAGCAAGTAATCTGGTGGCAGAATATGTAAATAGCCCTCCTATCCAGGCACCCATCATAAATCCGACTATATATAAAGTTGATTTCTTATAAATTTGAAAATTTGTACGAAAATATAATTCAGCTAAAAGAGCATATTGCCTATCCTGATCGGCAGTTCTTGGAAAATAGAATGGTTCACCGGTTGAGCCTGAAGTTGCTGATATTGTCCAACGGTTATTTTTTAGTTGACCGTCCCAGCATAATTTATCTAAAGGATAAGCCCGTAAATAATTATTTTTATCAATCGTCGGAATCGTTTTAAAATCTTTTATATTTTTTATTTTTCGATGATTTATTTTATTTTTTAGTAAAAAATCTTTATAAGCAGGTACCCTTTCTGCCATTGAATGAAAAAGATTTAATGCCATTTGTTCGCCTTTTTTTATCCAATGGGATTCTGGTTTATTTTTTAAATCAGATAGTAATCTGATTGGATTTTTTGATGCTTTATAGATGTCCATACAAATTATCCGATTATCTTTTTAATTAATTTACCGGCAATCAGGTTGGTCGGTTGGTTATTTTTTTTGCTTATGTCAATGATATTTTTTAAATTTTTCTTAATAACTTGCAAGCGTTTGATTATCCTGGACATTTCCGGTCGAGAATGTTCGAACTCATCAATTACAGCTATGACTCCGCCAGCATTGACCACATAATCTGGTGCATAAAGAATACCCTTTTGGTGTAACTTAATTCCTATCGAATCATCGGATAATTGACTATTGGCGCCACCTAAAACAATTTTGCAACGTAACTTTTCAACAGAGCTCTTATTAAGAATGCCGCCTAAGGCACACGGAGAAAAAACATCAGCTGGTAGTCTATAAATTGCAGCTGGTTCGACAATTTTAATATTAGAAAACATTTTTTTAGCCGCTTTACATCTCTCAGGATTTATATCGGTT
>CAYQTP010000031.1:5873-8266 GCA_964420475.1 uncultured Gammaproteobacteria bacterium | reverse complement strand
TTAAAAGTTTAGTCTTTAAATTTTATTTAAAAATTAATATTTAATCTTTAACATTTAAAAACTATAAACGCAAACAAATTATCATCTTATAGTAACTCAAAATAATATATCAAAGTAGATTGTTATTGTATCATTCACGCGCCTTTACTTAGGGAGTCCAAGAATTCCTGATTGTTTTTAGTTTTTGAAAGTTTTTCGGTTAAAGCAGTTAATCTTTCTTCTCCGTTTAATAGATTTAGCATCCGTCTTAAAGTATTGACTTTATTCATCGTTTCTTTGTCAAATAATAGCTCTTCATGACGAGTTCCGGACTTTTCCGCATCAATGGCCGGAAAAATCCGTCGATCAGCAAATTTACGGTCCAGATGAATTTCCATGTTGCCAGTCCCTTTTAGTTCTTCATAGATCAAGTCGTCCATTCGGGATTCGGTACCAATTAAAGCAGTTCCGATAATAGTCAAGCTGCCGCCTTCTTCACAGTTGCGGGCCGCCCCTAAGAATTTTTTGGCTGGATATAGGGCTGACGGGTCAAACCCTCCTGATAAACTTCTACCGGTATTGGTAACGGATAGGTTCAAAGCCCGAGCTAATCGAGTCACAGAGTCCAAGAGTATAATCACATCGTAACCGACTTCGACCAATCTTCGCGCCCGGTCAAGTGCCAAATTGGCCACTTTAATCTGTTGACGCGGCGACTCATCAAAGTTTGAAGCAGCTACCTCTCCTTTGATAAACCGTTTGATCTCGGTCACTTCTTCCGGTCTTTCTCCAATTAAAATCGCCATTAAATAGGCTTTAGGATAGTTGGTGCCGATTGCCTCAGCTATCTCTTTCAAAAAAGTTGTTTTGCCGGCTTTTGGCTGGGAAACGATTAAGGCCCGCTGCCCGAAACCAACCGGCGATATCAGATCAATAATTCTGGTTGATAGAACGTCTTTTGTAGTTTCCAGCTTCATCAGCTTGTTGGGATGAAGTGAAGTTAGCTTATCAAAATCTTTTCGCTTTGCGCTCTGTTCTTCCGTCATCTCAATTCCGTTAATTTTTTTAATAAGAAGCAGGGAATGAAACCGTTCACCGGCCTTAGGCGGCCTAGCCAAACCTTCTACCTCATCTCCGCGGCGCAGCCAGAAACGGCGTATTTGGGAAGTGGAGACGTAGATATCTTGGTCCGGACTTAAGACATAGTTTTGTCTCAAAAATCCATAGCCACCGAAAGTGATATCTAAAATTCCTTTAGCTTGATAGCTGATCTTCAGATCTTCTTTTAATCTTTCTTCGACCGGGATATTATATCTTTGGTTAGTTTGTGCCGGTAGATTAGGCTTGACAGCCATTATGGGCTTCTCTTCAACCGGTATAATCGGCTTAGACTCAACTCCTTCAATTAGCTTTGAAACATCAAGAGGTTGGTCTTTGACTAATTTTTCCTTATTCTCTTTTAAAGATTTTTTTAATACTGCCATAAACTTGCGTTGTGAGAGTGTAACTTCTTTGAGGAACTAGAGATCCTCCATTAAAAGGGTGCCTTGGTCTTTTTCCCTCAAATGAATGGGGTTAGACGCCCCCTGATGAATAAATTCATCAAGGAAATCATCTCTCCTCGACTTTAAGTCGGGGTTCCCTTGATTGTAAATTGCGTAGAGAAAAAGATTTCAATTCATCTCCTTACTAAGGAGGATCTGGTTCAAGTATACAATGCTTATTCATTTTGTCAAGGGATTAACCGTATTTAGACCAGTCACCTACGAGTGGACAAAAAGGTTGGAAAAGAGAAGTTTGGAGGTAAGTTATCTTATCAACAAGTATTTTGTTATACTTTTTGTATGAAAATAAAACCATATTTGTTTTTATTTTTTTTAGTTGTTGTATTGATCTTTATTTTGGGAGTGCGTTACGGCCAAAAGATTGAGAAAAATAACAAGGTGGTTAATTACATTTTAAGCATTACTCCGACCCCCAAGCCGCCAACGCCAACTCCGGTTAAATACCAGGACTACAAAAGTAAAAAATGGGGGATAAAGTTCACCTATCCGGCCGGGCTTGAAATTAAAGAAGACGCTACTGCACCGGCCATATTATTTAGGTATGAAAAAAATTAAAATTGTCTACTTTGGTTCGCCGGATTTTTCAGCTTTTCTTTTAGAAAAAATTTTATTGGATAAAAATCTGCCGGTTGAAGTAAAGCTCGTCGTTACCCAATCCGATGCTCCGGTTGGAAGGAAACAAATTCTGACACCAACTCCTGTCAAAAAAATTGCCCAAAAACATAGTCTGGAATTATTAGAAATTAAAGTGCCGGTCGAGATGACCGGCACCAGCTTGCTCTCAGTCCTCAAACCGGAACTTCTTCAAGAAAGGTACTGATGACCGATTTCGAGTGACCTTGAGGACTA
>CAYQTP010000031.1:0-5863 GCA_964420475.1 uncultured Gammaproteobacteria bacterium | reverse complement strand
TTAAGAATTTAAAATTGATTGAAAATTGTAAATTAAAAATTAAAAATTCTGATTTGACTCTTGTTTACGCTTTTGGCGAGCTGATCCCTGAAGAACTTTTAAATCTGCCAAAATATGGTTTCTGGAACATCCACCCGTCTTTGCTGCCAAAATACCGCGGCCCTACCCCAATCGCATCCCCCCTAATTAACGGAGATTCAATTACCGGAGTCACTATAATAAAAATGGATGAAGAGATCGACCATGGTCCAATTATTGCTCAAGAAAGTTTAACGATAGATCAGTCTGATAGAAGGCCGGATTTAGAGAAGAAATTAACAGATCTGGGATTTGAATTATTCAAGAAGACTGTTTTT
The DNA here is from genome assembly GCA_964420475.1 of uncultured Gammaproteobacteria bacterium. Taxonomy (GTDB): domain Bacteria; phylum Patescibacteriota; class Microgenomatia; order UBA1406; family GWC2-37-13; genus GWC2-37-13. The sequence goes on along the minus strand of CAYQTP010000031.1, from coordinate 5,507 downwards.
AATAAAGACCAACTTCAAATAAAACCCCAAAATCATTCTCTGGCCACTTATACTAAAAAATTAGAAAAATCCGCTGGATTTATTTCATTTGAAAATTGTAAATTGAAAATTGGAAATTCCCCTGAAGATTTATTCAATTTATTCCGAGGTCTTTATCCCTGGCCCGGTCTTTGGACGATTCTTCCAAACGGTAAACGTTTAAAAATTACTGACGTAGATTTTACTGGTGAAAAGCTTATACTTAAAAAAGTTCAACTTGAGGGAAAAAAGGAGATTGATTTTGAAACGTTTAATAAAGCGTATAAAGTATTTTAGCTCGCTGTATTAATATCAGGAGAATAAAATTGAATTCTTGAACTAAGTTTATTTTTTGGTCCAATTTCGGCAATTATTATCTTGCCACCGCATTTAGTTATCCAGTCTCTAAAAAATTGCTGCTCTGTAACCAACCTGTGAGCTATTTCTGCTGAAAGCTCAATACTAGGTGTTTCAATAATCAGGGTTTTTGTATCAAAAAATGAGTCTCCTTTTTTTGCTTTTAAAGCATGGTCTATCGGATATTTTATTTGAGCGGTTACTTCACGTAAAAATTTTTTTGTAATAGTTGTTTTTCCCTGCTGTAGATCTTCCATATCAGATTCAATTTGATTTTTACTAAAGGGTAGTCTCACCACAAATCCCGTATTTGGTTTACTAAAGGTTTCAGGGTATCTCAAGGCCAAAGGTAATAGAGAAGTTGATAAAAATATTGCTTTTGGGTTCTGTATTTTTTGATTTTCAGAAAATCTTGTATCTGAGCTTAATCTCTGAACAACTGCTTTATTTTCTTCTAATAAATGTTTAAATCTTGGATCCAGCTGATCTTCAGGAATTAAAGGAATAGTTTCTTTTCTTTCACTGGCCGGTTTTTGAAGTTCTGAATTATATATTATTTTTCTCACTCCGTTTTCTGTCACGACTTGAACTAATGGATGAGCTTGATAAGAAAGATGGTCTACAGCTGTTCCAAAAATTGGTTTATCTGTGAGTCTGGCAATTTTTTCGACTATGACCAAGGTTTGTTGAAGGGTATCGGAAGATTCAATTTTACTTATAAATTCAGTCAAACCACTAGCATCATCAACTTGTTTTCCTTTACCCATATTGGCTCTTGCCCCCATTCCTCCACAACCACTGATAAGATTTTCTTTATTTGCTTTTTCTCCGTCGTAATGACTTATCACGATAACTCGACCAATTGCGTCATTATTTAATAAATATTTAAATGGGTCTGTTTCTCCATTTGCGGCAATTGAGGAAACTGAGGCTATATTTTTATTATCAAATAACATGACTGAACTCAGTCTCGCATCTGAACAAAGGATAATCAAATCTAATTGGCCATTCTTAGCTTCTTTTGCTTTTCTCCATTCACTTATATTATGAATTGCTTTTGGAGATAAATTTTCTGCTTTTAAGGAATCGGGGGTGATTGGAAGTTCCGGTTGAGGTACTTCTGTTCTTATCGGTCCAGCCATGTTTGAATTTAATTTGTAAAACGATATTATATCAGATCATTGCCGATCGTCTCTCTAATTTTTTCAAATAATCTCTCCATTACCCATAAATTATGATATGTTGCCAGAGTGTAACCGAGAATTTCCCGTTGTTTAAATAAGTGGTGAAGATATGATTTAGTGAAATTACTACAGACGTAACAATTACAATCAACATCAACTTTCTCTAAATTATTTTTATAAATTGTTTTTGAAATATCAAAATCATATTCAAAGCGAGGTGACGAAATTTTTTGCGACTTGGGATTCCCCCGAAGGGGGAGGGTTCCCACTGGAGCTAAAAAATTTTGGAAACTCGCTTTATAAATTCTCCCCATCCTTGCCAATCTCGTCGGCTCAACACAATCAAAAGTATCAATTCCATACTTGACTAAGTCAATAATATCATCGATCTGTCCGACTCCAAGCAAATGAACCGGCCGGTCTTTTGGCAGGAAATCTGAAACCCAGCGTACCTGATCTCTCATCTCTTTCTTTGATTCCCCGACCGAGACTCCTCCGATCGCGACTCCCGGAGTGTTTTGAGTAACCACAAATTTGGCTGATTTTTTCCGCAGATCTTCAAACATCCCCCCCTGAATTATTCCATATAAATATTGTTTGCCAGTTAAAAGCGAAGGGACCAAATTTTGGTCCCGAGCTTTGAAATTAATACATCTTTTTAACCATTCATGGGTCCTTTCCAGCGCTTTTTCTGCATATTTATGAGTAGCCGGATAATAAGTACATTCATCAAAAGCCATATTAATATCGGCTCCGATTTTTTTTTGAAACTCCATTGATTTCTCCGGAGTAAATTCAATCAATTTTCCATCAAAAGGAGAGCGGAATTTCACCCCGTCTTCTGATATTTTAACTAAAAACGGTTTTTCATCACCGCGGATATCGGCTTTTCTTGTATTTTGTGCTAACGAAAAAACCTGAAAACCTCCCGAGTCGCTCATCAGTGGAATATTCAATCGTGAATATTTGTGTACTCCTCCGGCTTTTTCAATAATGTCTGCACCCGGATGGGTAACCAGATGATAGGTGTTGACAAATGCGGTCTGAACTCCGATATCTTTTACCAGTTCGGGAGTTAGGGCTTTAATTGTGCCCTTAGTTCCAACTGCCACAAACGCCGGTGTTTTAATCACCCCGTGAGAAGTTTGTATCTCCCCCAGCCGGGCTTTGGATTTTTTTGAAGAATAAATAGACCTAAAAAATTTCATAGTAACAATTATACAATGGAAGGTTAAATTTTATTTATTTTACGGAGCTGGAGTAGGTGTTCTCGAAAGAGCTTCGGTTGGAACAGGTATACCTGCTGTTTCAAGACCATGTTGCCAAAGATCTTGCATGTTATTAAAGTCACTTATCTCCTGAGCGGCAGCTGTTTGAGTAGCATGCACTCCTTTAGAATCACCTCCGCAACCTACAAGTCCAAGTAATCCGCTTACTAATGCGGCTAAAATTACAAGTTTTTGGTTTAATTTCAGTTCTGGTCCTCTACCAATTTTTCTATCCATAGAAGAAAGCATTTTACATGATAAATGTTGATTTATCAACATTATTTTACATAATCAGTATCACATCTCCAAAAGAATAAATAAAGAAAAGGTTTTAATTAACTTTTGATATTATAGGACTATTTGTTATAATAATAAGTCTATGAATCCTGAATTACTAAAAGAAGCGCTTCCAATTGTTCTAGTTTGCGGTGTTCCACTTATTGGTGTTGCTGCTTTGGGACTAAAAAGTTATATAAGGAGACTTGAAAGTAAACATCAGGCTGGACGGATTACAAAATCTTGGAATAATGTTACTATTGGTGATCTTTCGGGATTAAACATTGACGGTGACAAAAAAAATATTTCTGGTCCAAAATTTAGATAGGCTTTAAATTATTAGCATTGCGTCCCCAAAAGAATAAAATCTAAACTCATTTTTAATCGCAATTTTATATAGTTCAACCAGACTTTTTTTTGATTTTTTATACTGTAAAAATGCTTCGACCAGCATCATTAAAGAAGATTTTGGGAGATGAAAATTGGTGATCAAAATATCAACCATTTTAAAATTGTATGGAGGAAAGATAAAGAGATCGGTTTCGTTGTAGATATTAGATCTTAGATGATAGATTTCAGATTGGGAAATTGATTCAAGCGTTCTGACCGTTGTTGTTCCAGCGGCAACCAGTATTTTTCCCTTCCGTTTTAATCTATTGATAGATTGAAGCGTGCTTGAATCAACTTCAAGATATTCTTTATGAAGTTTTTTTTGTTTAATATTTTCATTTGTAATTGGGGCAAACGTTCCCAGTCCTACATGCAATGTAATAAAATACTTTTTAATCCTCTTTTTATCCAACCTGCCAAAAACCCTGTCAGTAAAATGTAAAGATGCCGTTGGCGCCGCCGACGAGCCTTGTATTTTGGCAAAAATTGTCTGGTATTTTTCTAATAGTTCATTCCGTTTCAAGGGACTTTTTTTCAGATAAAGAGGAATAGGCATGGTGCCGTATTTTTTTAATAAAGCAAATAGTTTTTCTCTGGAAAAACCGAGTTTTAAATCAAAAAGGTGTTCTTTTTGGTTTATAATCTCGACAAAATTGTTTTCATCAAAATAAAGTTTTTCTCCAACTTTGATTTTTCTATCAACCATTGCTCTAATAACTCGTGAACCAGTTAACTCGTTAACAAGAAATAATACTATAACTTTCCCTCCCATTGATTTTTTCATCGCTACTCTCGCCGGAAGTACCTTGGTATTATTTAAAACCATAAAAGAATTTTCCGGCAGATATTTATCAAGATTAAAAAAATAATCAAATGCAATTAGATCTTTTTCGATGTCATAAACAAAAAGCCTGGAGCTGTCACGAGGTTCTGCCTGAGTTAAGGCGAGGTTTTTTTCAGGCAAAAAATAACCGTAGTGATTTAAATCCACGTTTCACACTTTATAAACTAAATAATATTTAGGTCTTATTTATAATACTCTTTTACCTGGAAAAGGAAATACATTGATATTAATCCGCCGATGACCAATCCACCGATATTAAAGCTGATAATATTTTGGAGAATGCTGATTAAAGCACTCCAATATAGAAAAGTCCAACCTTTTTTTGATCGGGAAAATAGTCCGGGAATGGCCAAGCCTTCAAATAATAATATCGCCCCTAAAAAAACAATGTTGATCATAAAGCTAAAGCCAAGAAATGGTTGGCCGGATACTATTCCTCCGACTGTTCCCAATGGCACTAAAAACGTTCCCATTCCAAGTAGGGCTAAAAGGCCCAGTACCCCCATTACAACTCCAATAATCGTCAAATATGGAGCAAACTTGACTATAACCTCTTTCCACCCTTTAGGAAGCTGAGGGGCTTTTTTCCCTAAATACTCTTCCAAGGTGACTTCTAACTTTCCAAACATTGAACCGATATCAGATCCCTCACCCGCTGCTTTAGCCATAAATTTTATTTATCCCGATCAAGTCGGGATTAAATTTATAATATCAATCCGACTAACAGAATTATTGCTGGAACCCAATATAAGAATGATTTTAACACACCTGTTTGTAATAATTGTGTGGTTGTCGGAGCAGCGGTTGTTTTAGCCAAGATTATTTCCGTTGGTGTGGCTGTCAGTGCTCCAGGAGCTGTACAACAGTTATTATATGACGGGTTAGATTTACAAGCTTCAGTAAAATCAGGGCTGGTACAGTAATTACTGCCGTCATTGGCCTGAACACAGTTATAGTTGCTCATACAAGGATTGGTGGCATTATCACAGCTTTTGGTACCGCATGGAACAGGAATTGGTGTTGCGGTTGCCGCTGGTGTGTTAGTGGATGTTGGAACTGGTGTATTAGATGGCTGTCCGGGCGGAGTGGTCGGTGTTGGGGTTGGCGTTCTTGTTGCAGTTGGAGTTGGAGTTCTGGTTGGGGTCGGAGTCAAAATTGGAGTGCTCGTAG
>CAYQTP010000030.1:0-8493 GCA_964420475.1 uncultured Gammaproteobacteria bacterium | reverse complement strand
TTTTAGTTCATATACCGGGTCAATTGGGTCTCCAGCAGTATATTCTTGACCAACGACATCGTCTCCATAATCAAATTCAATAAATTTTTCAGTTAGTATGTCCGCTTTTCCAGCTTGTAAATCAACAAGTATTTTGTTTCCAGAAAACGTATGCATTTCTAATATCGCTCCGAATCCATAACCTGGTTCAAAATCTTTTATCCGTTGACCTAGATCATAAACTTCCCTCACTTGAAGTTCTTCACATCCTCCGAATCTTTTGGATGCTACACTGATAATATCTAGTAGATGAAATCCCAAATCAAGTTCGGGGCCATCATGTAAATATGGATGGTCCCCTTCGGATTTAATTCTATCTTTAATAACACGAAAATATTCGGTTCCCTCAATCAGTCGTCCTGTAATTTTTACTGGAGACCTATCTGCCGGTAAGTATGGATAGAGTATATCTGCTCTTCCATTTGCATATTTTTCCGTGAAATGTAAACGGGAAGAATAATGTTCAATTAAAGTAGTAAATAATTCTAAATCTTGATGATTTAATGCATATGGTTTTTCGATAAATAATCTGGTGTTTCCAAATTGTGGATCTTGGAGGATTTTCTGTGTTAATGCTAAGCGGATATCGGTCGTCGCCACATTGGCAATATAAGTCTTCCTTTTTCACGTGTAAGCGAAGTTAAAACGGCAAATGTTCCTGCAAAGTCCGGATTTCGTTGTCTAAAAGTTCTTTCCGGCTCTAGGCTTATGATATCTGTTATGTTTGCACTTCCGTCAATCTGTGAGCGAAGCCAGTATTTATCAACCACCTGGCCACTTCCAACTAATACAAAATCTAAAGGTGCAGGTTTTAAAACTTCTTTTTTTATTGTATTTTTATATTCTGACATAATGGAGCGGTATTATGTTAGATATAGAGCTTATTGTCTTAAATAACTTTGTCGAATGATTGGTTCCAGCCCTGTGTCATATTCTTTAAAGTTACATCATTAATGTTTTCTATAATTTCAATTCGTAAATGTATGAAGGACAGCGCTGACCAGTGACAAGACGATACTGAAAAATAAGGCGGCCCAAAAACCATTAACTTCAAATCCCGGTACAAGTGAATCAACAATCAGAACGACCACGGCATTAATAACAAGGGTAAATAAGCCCAAAGTCAAAATATTTACCGGCAGGGTTAATAAAATAAGGATTGGTTTTATAAAAGTATTAACAACGGCTAGTATGACCGACACTACAACTGCGGTAATAAAGTCATCAAGAACTACCCCGGGTATGATCCGGCTTGTTACAAAAACCGCCAAACCGTTTATTATCAGACTAAAAAGTATATTCATGCTATTTTATTTAATTTATAAAATTTTTATGTCTTTTCCTATTTAATAATAAGAATAACTTTCATCACCATTCAATGTCAAACGAAAATAAGTTTAAAGGATCATAATAATGATAGATTTATTTAAATTTCTTTCAGCATTTTTACAGTTTCGGTGATTAAATTAAAAATAAGTATGAAAAGAAAAATATTTAGCTTATTCAAACTCATTTCAAAAATATTCCGAAAGAAAAAAAGGATTATTACCAGTAAAACAAATTATTTCCCTAAAAAATTAGCGGAAATCAATATCCCTAATTATTCCCATTATCCGTCACTTGGCATTCACCGAATCAGAGATACACCATAAAAATTTATGCTATTATTTGTTTTATTATTTTAGGTATTTGGTTGGGACAGTAATAAATTCTGTGTATGAAGCACTTGATGGTTTTCCTAAATTTATTAAATTAAAAGGCGCAATTCTTATTTTTATCCCACCTGTAGTTTTTTTTCCTTTAACAACGTCTCCCGTATGATAGATTATATCTCTAATTCCGACAACTCCCCCAACAGTTATGGTGGTTTTATAATCTTTGATAAATCGGTATTGTTTTTCTTGCGCTGCTAAGAAATAAAAAAAACTTCCTAATATAATAATAAAAAGTGTAACAACTAATATTTTTTTCATACTTTAAATTACATCCAATTGCTTAAATAATCAAATAATTTATTATTATACAAAACTGGTTTATTCCAGAAATAATTGTAATTTATTATGAGCAAAAAGTTATAATTATATACCTATTATATTATGCTCAGAATATGGTTTTAGTATACGAAATACAACACCCCATGAATCGCACAACTACGTTTAACTGGTATAATATTATTTAAATTACTAATGAAGTAATTAGGAAATTTAATTAATAGGCATGGTCAAAAAAATAGTTATATTATTAGCGGTCCTAATCGGATCAGTATTAACAATCTTTTTTTTTACTTCATCTCCAACTGTTATTAAGTTTCCGAAATCACAGCTCGTTTCGTCACAAAAACAAGAAGTGGAAAAATTATTTAATAAAAATCTTTTTTCAATAACTAATCTTTTACCTTATGAAATTGACAAAAATAACATGATCGGGAAAACACGCATTAAGGTATATCAAATTTATCAGGGAGTGCCTGTTAACGAAGAACTAATACTTCATTTCGATTCAAACACGGGTTTTTTTATATCGGTTAGTGGTCATCCCGTTCCAAATATTCCTATTTCTACCGATAAAATAGTCAACAACGCCGATTTAGTGTCAAAAACAATGAAAATTATTGGTGAGGATAATTCTCATTATTTGAGTTTAGCCCGACCAATCAATATTAGCGTCCAACCAATGTTTCACGCAAAAATAGCCGCATTTAAAGCCAGACTTGACTCAAATTTTTGGGGAGTAAAATCACCTCTAACGGCTCAGTTATATATTTATAATAAAAATTCAGGAACTGATAATCCTCAAGATTGGACCATGGCTTGGATAATTAAACCTAAAAATCAGAGCGACCCGATTTTTATAATGGATGCCAATACAGGCCAAACTTTATGGAGTTTCAATGGTGTAGTTTATTAAAATTCAAACTACAAAAATATAGCCCAATTAGTTCGAAAGGTGTAGCTTTAATATAACCAAAGAGTTCGCGTGATCCACATGCCATTTGACTCTTTGGTCCAAGGTTGGATTTTTGGGCATTTTGAAGGCTTTGTGCAATTCTTTATTGATATTCATAAAAGTCTGTAAATTTTATATTTGGATGTCGACCCATCTCATAAGATATTTTGTCTTCACTTTATCTGGATTAAAATATGGAACTCTAAGAAATACTGCCGTCCTTGGGAGATATTTTCCCTTCCTGTCTGGGGCAGAATCGTATTTATCAGCAATATCCTCTACAAAATAATTATTTGATCCGGTCAATTCGGAAACTTCCCGGTTCAAAACTTCTGTTAAAGTTTCTCCTTTATTCACCTTACTGGCAAAAAACCTGCCATCGTCCAATACTAAATACTGTAACCTGAACATTTCCGGAATGCGAGCAATTATGAAATATAGGATAGAGTATTTCTTTTCCGTTATTTTTGAACAATAATTTTCAATACTTGGATATGCATTTTTCCCGCCGAATTTCATAGCAATTTCATATTGTGTGTGTATCATAAAAGCTCTCGCCCTGATACTTCTTTGATCATTTATATCAAAGTTTTTGGGATCAATTATTTTCTCATCTATTTGAGGATCTTGAATCTGCATATTGAGCAATATTGCAACATCACTTACAACTTTTCTAAAATCAATAAAAGTATTTTTGTCTGTACTATATGAACAGCGGGCCCAGTAACAACCCTTCTCTTTATCATAATAAAACTCCCAAGTATGGCTAGGTGATTTGTCAGAATAACGGATGCCAAACCATTCAACCCTGTCTTTATGTGTAGGATCGTATTCAAAAATATCAAATACAGTATGCAGCTTGTCTTCTAATTCTTTAAGTGCAAAGGGTTTTTGTGAGCCGTTTTTCTTGAATATATGTAAGTTGTAGCTCATAACACATTATTATACATGTTTTTAATATATAAATATTGCCTATCTTGACAGGCTAATATGGCCAAGTACTTAAATAAAATAATGTATAATAGCCCTTTATGTCAATCCAAGAATCACCTTTAATCCATAAAGCTTTAGCCGGATCTCTTTATTTGGGAATGGCGCTTGATGCGACAAAAAAGATCGGTACGGATATGTTTGGATCATATCTTTTAGGACACGATACTTTTCTTGAAAATCATATTGGTAATTTTGGAACATCGGCAGTATTGACCGGATTTGTCAGAAATAGCGTTTTTAATTTTCTTGAGAGTCAGTATGACCTTAAAATCTCAAACAAATTAAAGAATATACTGGCTTTTACTACTATCGCATTACTAAATATAATTGTTGAATGTCCAGCAATTTTACAAAAACCAAACCCAGAGTTTATCGGGGATGTTAGTACTGGACTACTTGCCTCACTTCTCTTCCTGATGTCATTTCCAAAAAAAAATACGTCCTTTCTGGATTAATAAGAATTTATTTTATGGTGATTTTTTTATCTTCAATTAGTTTAAGAATCCGTTCCGCTCTGGAAAATCCGATTTTAAATTTTCTCTGGATTAGATAAGCAAGGGGAAAATCAAATTTATTCAGATAGTCGATAACCCGGGGCAAAAGAGGGTCGTCAGTTTCGGTAAATATTTTTTGAGATTTTTTCTTCATAGTTAAAGAAATTAAAACAGTAAGCAAGGTGCATTCCGATCAATTTGCACAAATCTTACCCACCCTAGTGGACTATTTGAAAAGTTTTTCTAATTAAAAAATACTCTTATCCAATTACCTACAAAGCCCGTAACTATCACAACTATTAAGCCGATGGCTAAATGCTCTGTTATTACTTTTTTCGGATTTTCTTTATTCTGCTTGGAAATAAAATAACTAGCAATCGATAGAATTAACATACCCCAAATAACACTTATCAAAACTGCTTTTGACAGTTCAAGAAATATAATAGGAACGATAAATGTCAGCGCAAAAAATAATTTTGATAGAAATGTAGCTCCAGTAGCTTCCCAAATCTCCCTAACAGAGTATTTATTTTGTGATTCCTGTGAAATATGAATACCTAAAGCGTCAGAAAAAGAATCAGCTATAGCAATCGTAAGAATACCACCGATTACTGAAATTTGAGAATGGGTACTTGCGTTAAGTCCTACAATTAAACCAAGAGTAGTAATTATTCCTGAGGTCATACCAAAACTAAAACCTGTTTTTATAGAATGTTTCATAAGTAAATTATAACGTAATTGTTTGTATTTTTAGTTATTGCCCTATCGCTCTGGCCGGCATTTTTAACTAAATTTGATTGGTATGATTTATTCTTGAACCTCAGCTCACCGCCTTCTTTACAATGGCTGTGATCTTCGTCTCTTCGGCGGCAGTCAACTTCGTGATGGCAAAGGTCGTAGGCCACATAGCGTTTTCGTCGAGGTTCGCTGCGTCGCTGAAACCCAAAGTTGCATACCTCGTTTTGAACTTGCTCGCACTTTGAAAGAAACAGATGACCTTGCCGTCCTTATTAGCATACGCTGGCATACCATACCAGGTTTTAGGTGAGAGGGCTGGCGCACTGGCTTTAATGATCTTATGAAGCCGCTCGGCTATGACGCGATCCGATCCTTGCATCACAGCTATTTTTGCAAGCACGATGCTTTCCCCACTTACCTTGTTTACCATCAGCTCTTGGGCACGCTCCTTCATCGCCGCTCGCTCATCATCCGAGAATTCTCCCGACTTCTTGGTTTTTTTTATCATAATCTATTTAATTAACTAATAAAAAAATTATAACAATTAAAATGTTATCAAAATATAAAATTTAATCCAAGACCGAAGAGATAAAGTTTATGATTCATAATTAACGGTTCATCCGTCTGGTTTACTATGTTAGAATTTATTATCAATTTAATGTGTGTCAATAAATTTTAACATTGGTAATATTAAGCTGTTACAAACAGCTTGTGTCTGTCTTTCTCCATGATGAGCTAAAAGTGACTGAGTAGTTATAAGATCAGGTTTAGTTTGAACTAGGCTTTGATGAAACCAATCAATAATAGTCGGATTAATAATGGCTTCCTCAACTGGAGAAAGTGAGGTTAAACCTGAGGACGAAATGATTTCTCCTGGTATATTAATTATTCCCCTAATCCAATCTTTTCTAAAATCCCTTGCAGAGTAAACTCTTCCTTGTCCGTACGATAGAACGGGAATATCTCTACTTCTGAGGCTTGAATCAATCGCCATTAAGGTAATATTCATCACCGGATCAAAAGCATTGCGATAATATTGTTCTATTTCATAAGTTGATAAAACTTTCCTTTTTGAAGACCTATCATAGTCAAAAATTATTGCATCTATAGCGCTTATGAAATCTTCTCTTGGATTATCATTTGGTTTTGCCTTTGATTCAAGGGAGTCTAAGGCGTATTGCAATAATCTTTCTTCTGAAGATTTGTTAAGTTGATTTCTAGTAATATTTTCTCTTAACTCAGTTACATATAATAGGGGATTTAAAATCTTTGGAGCATCTCCATCTAATGCATCATCTACTTTTCTAATGGGTAGATATGAAGCTCGCAAGATACGACTTCGTTCGGGACCAAAAAAAGATAATAGATATTGACCTACTACCATTGCTAGAAAACCAGGCCGTCTTTTTACCAAATCAGCTGATTCTTTTGCAGAAAACGTCTCTATTTTAATAACCTCCTTCTTCATACTATGATATTTTAGCAAACAAATTCAGAAGTTCTAACCGTCCTGTAGGGCTAATGAAGTTTATATTGTCATAACAATTAGCTCCCTGTTCCTAGTTTTTGCTCTAACCGATAGATGAACCGTTGCATCAAGGCTGTTCAAAGAAATGTATGAGCAGAACAAATAAAACAGAGATTGAGAGAAATTAAGTAGTAAAACTGATGTTTCAAATAAAATTGATGTTTGGATATGCTGCTATAACCTGTTCTAGTAACTCTGGATGATCCAACATCCTTAAAGCTTCTGCAAACAACCTCTGGTCACTCATCTGACTGTGGTGATGTTTGACTCCGGGATTTGTATCAGTCCGCAAAACCCCATAAAGAACCGTAATTTCGTCTAAACGATTTTTATTATCCAAAGGAACACCTGTGAACCGGGCGATCATCTCAGCCTGAGTCACCAAACAAGTATTTAACGAAGTAATTTTTCCCGCTCGCCTTAATGCCTTTTCATAATCACCTTCATTTATTATGCCTCCCAACTCTTGATAGCGGTCGAATCCTGTCTTCATAAGCGCATTTGCTACTCCATATCTAAATGGCGCTTCAATTAAAACCATGTAATATACATTATATTACTATAATAATAGTAAAGTTGAACGGACTGAACATGGTGATAACACAGTAGTATTTCTATATTGGTCATTTGACTTTCCGAAGTGCTCGAGAAGCGTAGCTTTAATATAACCAAAGAATTAGCTTTACTCAATGACAGAAATCAGAACATATTTTATGATTTCAAGTGATCTCCCTCAACTTCAACTTGAAAACCACCGTAAGACATTCTCTTCATGTTAAAAGGCATCTGCGTCTCTTTTTGATCTTTCATTTGCTCTTCCATTTCTGCCATCACTTTATCATTGACTTCATCGCGATGTTTTTTTGACTTAAAAATGATAAATGAAAACCACACCGTCTCATTACTATTTGCTCCAGCCATTTCTGTAAATACACGAGTTTTTTCACCACCCATTTCCTGAGGAGCAAGGTCATTGCCACTGCACTCATAGTACCCTAGCGCTCCATGCTTCATCCAAGTATCACGACCACCTTCAGCCATTTTTTTGTATTCCTCGGTTTTGTCTTTTGGAACTACAAGAACAAATCCGTCGACATATTTAGCCATATTAACTATCTCCTTAATTTATAATAAATAACTGAGCTGACATATTTACTAAAACGTACCGGTTTTAACAATTCCTGCACGTTTGTAGTTTGCAAATATTACTCCGCTTGGAGAAATTTTGGTTTTTAGTAATTTAAAGCCTGCGGGAATAGTTCCTTTATCAAACAGGCGTTTTCCCGATCCTAAAGTTATCGGGAAAATTTTTAACCAGAGCTCATCAACTAAATCATTTTTAAGAAGCGTTTGAATTAAATTTCCGCTGCCGTAAACTTGTAAATCCGGACCATGTTGTTTTTTAAGTTTTTTTAACTCTTCAACTATATTTTTATTTATAAAAATAGAGTTTTTCCAATTTGATTTTTTGAGTGATTTTGAAATCACATATTTTTTTACGTCATTTATACCAGGCCAAATATCTTCATGCTCTGGCCAATATGAAGCAAAGATTTCAAATGTTTTTCTGCCAAGAAGCAGACTGAAAGGCTGTTTCATCTGTTCGGCCATCTCTTTTCCCGAAAAATCATCAAAATAAGGGACGGTCCACCCACCGTATTTGAAATTATTAGTTGTATCTTCTTCTGGTCCACCTGGGGCTTGCATAACACCATCAAGAGTAAGAAATTCTAAAACAATAATCTTTCTCATACT
>CAYQTP010000029.1:0-8578 GCA_964420475.1 uncultured Gammaproteobacteria bacterium | reverse complement strand
TTTTTTCTGGTCTTTTTGCCGGCCTTGCTTTTCTTTCCTACACTCCCGGCCGAATTTTTTTTCTTTTACCTTTAAGTTTTCTTGTTTTTCAACTCGTTAACTCATTAACCCGTAAACAATTTAGTGATAAAACAGTAAAACATCTTTTATATTTTATAATCTCTTTTATTATCATAATTTCCCCATTAACCACATATTTTCTAAAAAACAAAGACACTCGTATTGACCAACAATTTTTTTTAAGAAATCATGAAATGACTATTAACGAGAAAGCTGTCGGACTCTGGAATAATATTTCATCAACTACTTTGATGTTTTTTGCTAAAGGAGATATGAACGGCCGCCATAACTATCCCGGCAAACCTGCCTTGAATCCAATTTTAGGTATTTTATTTATTCTTGGTTTAATAAATTCAATTAAAAATTGGAAAAAATCTTATAATTTATTTGCTGTTGGTTATTTTCTTCTGGCTGTCTTTCCCGCTCTGATGACTTATCCTTGGGAAAATCCAAATATGCTCCGTACCTATACGGTCCTCCCTTCAGTAATATATTTTATCGGAAATGCAATAATTATCTTAGAGACGGCCGCATCAAAGATATTAAAAAACAAAATGAAATCACCTGAGTATCTTATACTTTATATTTTATACTTTATACTGATTTTTTCTTCCTTTTACGAACTCCGCACCTACTTTAAATATCAGTCGGTTGTATTCGCTCATTCTTTTCAAATAAAATTACCTTTGGAAAAAGCCATTAAAGTTAAAATTTTACCATGAAAAAACACTGGCCCATCATTATTTTTTTAGCTGTTTTTTTTGTATTGATCGTAAACAAACTGATTTCACATCCAACTCCTTTTTATGACTGGGACGAATCTATTTATATCCAGTCCGGAAAAGAAATGATTGAACAAAAAAATTTCCTTACGCCAATCTGGCAGGGAACTCACTGGTTAGATAAGCCGCCGTTAATTCCTTTTATTTATGGAATTATCGCAAAATTTACCTTTATTTCAACGCCTGAAATAACGACCAGATTTTTTAGTCTTTTTATATCAATAATTATTCTTTCTTTTATTTATATTTTTTATAATAAAGTTTTTAAAGATCGTTGGCTGGCTGTTTTAACAGTCGCAATTACCGCCTTTACTCCTCTATTTATGCAGAAAGCTCAAACTGTTAACCTGGATATTTTTGTTCTTTTGGGTTGGCTTGGGTATGTTATTTTTTTTAATAATTTTTTTGCTGGCTTTTTTTTCCTCTTTATAGCCGTCATGGGAAAGTCCTTGACCGGTTTTTACCCTGTTGCTTTGATCTTTATTTACTATTTGTATAAATACCTTAAAAAAGAAATTAAACAGAAAGAACTAAGGAAATTAATAAAAAAAATATTGCTTCAGATACTGATTTTATCTTTATGGTATGTCATCATGCTAATAGTTTTTGGAAAAGCATTTTATTGGCAGCATATTATTGAATCGCACTTTAGGCGGGGGACACCTTCTATTGAATTTCATTTTGGCCAGAGAATTTTTTATATCACTTTAGCCATTGAACAGATGGGCTATTTTTTTTATTTGGCAGTGATAGGAGGAATAATAGCTTTAATCAACTTTTTTAAAAAGAAAATTTCTTCTGAAGCGTTTTTTACGATTTTTTATCTACTTCCCTGGTTTATTTTTCTTAATCTGACAAAAACAAAGATCTTCTGGTATCTTTATCCGGCAATTCCCCAATTTGCTATTTTAGCTGTTGTTTGGATTAAAGAAATCAAAAAAAAATCACTAGTAATATTTTTTGGAATTATATTAATGGGTATTTTATTTTATCAATCGTTTGTGAAACAAAATGTTTTGGCAACAACCTATTCAAAACCGGAACCATACTATTATCTTTCCCTTTATGCTAAAAATAACTGCCGGTCACTTGACCTGTTGATCAATAAAACCAGCCGTGAAAGCTTCGACACTTTGGACAAGCTTGGATTACTGATCACTACGACAAAATGGTGGGGAGACCATCCTTCAATGGTTTATTATTTTGGGAAAAAAATAAATTTTTATTATGATACGGAAAGTTTTGATAAAAGTTTTATTAAAAATGGTTGTTTTGTTATCGATAAAGGCGATATAAATTATCTGAATAGATCAACCGGCAAAGTCAAACAATACGGAAACTATTATTTAATAATAAAATAGGTTTCAGGTTTATTGTATAATGTTTAAAATAAATTATGTTTGATATTTCTAAAATTTTTTCATTCTTCAAAAAAAATTTTAATCGCAAAGATATTTTTATAGGATCGTTATTATTAATACTTTTTTTTCTTACCAGGATTGTTTATTTGGATAAATTACCGATTTTTTCCGATGAAGGAATTTATATCCATTGGGCAAGAATTGCCTGGCATGACGCTTCCTGGAGGTTTATTTCTCTGACTGACGGACGGCAGCCTCTTCAGACCTGGGGGACAATTCCTTTTTTAAAATTATTTCCCCAGAATCTTCTTTTTGGCGGCCGGATGTTTTCAGTCGCCGCTGGTTTTATTTCTTCAGTCGGCATATTTAGTTTGTTGTTCTATTTATTCGGTAAAAAAAGTGCTTTTTGGGGTGTGTTTTTATATATTTTCACGCCTTTCTTTCTTTTCTATGACCGTATAGCCTTGGCTGATTCTGCGGTAAATGCCGGTTTTATCTGGGTTTTGTTTTTTTCCATTCTCATGATAAAAACGTTAAGATTTGATTTGGCTTTGCTTTTCGGCCTGACAGCTGGAATGGCCATGCTGACTAAATCATCGGTCAGATTATTTATCATGCTTTCTGCCTTTGCCCCAATTCTTATCTGGAATAAAAAAGAAAAAAAAGTAATCAATCGGACGATAAATTATTTTATTTTATTTGCTTTTGTCTTTTTTACCGCAATTATTATCTACAATATCCAGAGACTGTCGCCTTTCATGCATTATATTGAGCTAAAAAATAATACTTTTGTAATGCCGTTTTCAGATTTTATCAAGTCCCCTTTTGCGGTTCTTTGGCCTTATTTAAAATTAATTCCTTTTTATGTCTTTTCGGAAATCGGTTGGTTAACCGGTTTTTTGGGAATAATTGGTTTGGTAATTCTGCTTAAAAAAGATTTAAATTTAGGCCTCTATTTTTTAATCTGGCTAGTACTGCCCTATTTCGCGATTGCCGGATTTTCAAGGGTAATCTTTCCGAGATATCTGATATTTTTTGCCACTCTTTTGACGATTTTTACTGCTTATTTTTTATCCAATCTAAAAACAAAAGTAATTAAGTCAATCCTTCTGGTTTCATTTTTATCAATCTCGGCCTACTATGCTTATGGATTTTATTTTAACCCGTCCACTATTCCATTCCCGGAAATTGACAAAGGCCAGTATGTTGAAGGGGAAACGGCCGGATTTGGCGCCAAAGAGATCATGGAATTTGCGCGTTTTAAATCAAAAGAAAAGCAGGTGGTTATCTTGGCCGAGGGAGATTATGGACTAATTGCCGACGTTTTAAATGTTTTTTTGAAAGATAACGACAAAATAAATATCAGGGGTTTTTGGCCGCTTGACGAAAAGATTTTATTGGCCAATCAAAAAGAACTTAAAGAAAATTTAGTTTATGTCGTTTTTTCCCAGAGAAAAGAATTTCCCGGTAACTGGCCGATAAAACTGATTAAAAAATACGATAAACCCGGGTTAAGAACCGCCTACTATCTATTTGAACTGACTAAATGATCTTTCTTCAGAGAAAGCAGTAAACAAACTAGAGCAATCAAAGAAAAAATACTTATTAAATTACCTAATGTCCTTATTGGGGTATTTTTAAAAATAAAGGTTAATTTGTGATTTCCTTCGGGAACCAATACGCTGATCAATTTATATTTGTTATTGTCATTTATCTTAATTTCCTTTCCGTCTAAATTTGCCTGCCATCCCGGAAAGTTAAAAGTATTTAACTTAAATTCCAGCAAACCTGTCGATTCAATATAAAATTCCTTTTCCGAAAACTTATCCGTCAGAATTTTTACTTCGGCAGATCCTTTATTTAACAACCTTGTTTCAAAACTTTCTCTTGTTAAATCTTTTTTATCTAAGCCGATTGTTGTTGTCCCTAATTCGGTTTTTTTGGTTTTAATTCCGTACGGTGAAAATTCAAAGGAGGTTTTACTTACCCTCCACGAAATTTCTTCAAAACTTGTCAATTTTTTCTCATTATATCCTTCAGGCTTGTACGGATTGAGATATGTTGAATATTTAATAACCGTAACTGTCAGCAAAGAAACAATTATCAGATTAAATAAAACTTTTTTTATGCCGTTATCTGATTTGATAATTTTCCCGAAATAATAAATACCAGCTCCGGCAATCAAACTGATAAATATTCCGCTAAATGTTAAGAATCTCCAAGGAAACTGGAGATACCAAAGGTATTTGATCTTATCCCAAAGAAATTGAGAATAAATGGAGGACATAAATAACGAAAATAAAAGTAAAAAAAATAAAAAAATATAAATTTTTATTGATTCTTTTTTCTTTTTTATTAAAAAATAAAATAAAAAAACTAACAATGAAAAAAATGCCAAAGATATATGGACTTTGCCTAATTGAAAGCTTATACCGTCACTGGGTCCGGCAATTGAACCTCCATACCCCCAAGGAGAGAACCAGAACTGATATGGATAGACGAAGTGGATTTTATAATTAGCCAGTTCGTGAGTCAAAATTGTATCAATCAGGGTATATTTTCTTTCTACAAAGGACGGCAGCCAAAAAAAGGCCGATAAACCGATTGCATAAAAAATTCCGACTAAAAAATTCTTAATAAACTGCCAGCGGTTTTTAGTACTTAAAAAATAGTAAACAAAAAACAGACCTATGAAAAAAAATGTTGGAAAAGCTATCAGCGGATGGGCCAGGATCAGAAATCCCAAGCTTAAACTGAAAAGCAAGGGTTTTTTATTATTTCTATAAATATTATCCAGGCCCAAAAAAACGAACGGTAAAATCGACAATGCAAAAAATTCCGCCCAAGCTCCTCTTATATAGATCGTAATCGCCCGATAAAAAAAGAATATAAAAAGGACCGCCGACAGTAAACCGGTTTTTTTATCAAAAAATCTTTTTCCTAATAAATACATTCCAATAGATGAAAAAAAAGTGCCTGTAATAATCATCAGCTTTAGAGACCATAGCAGATTAAATCCAGTCAAATGAAATAGTTCAGCTACATAATAGATCAGGGGCGGATAAAAATTAAATAACGGATACCCAAAATTAAAACCCAGGCCCCCGACCCAGCGGGGATATAGATTTCCCTGTTTAATTGCCTGGTCTAACAAATACAATCTTGCAATATGCTGGTCATCATGAATAGAAAAATACTGATTATTCAAAAGACCCGCAATGGCCAAAGCTGTTATAATAATAAGAATAAAGAATTCCAAAGAGGATATCTTTTTTAAGAATTTCATCTTTTTTATTATATCGCATATATGGATGAAGATATTAAACAAATAAAGCAAAGGGGGGTTTTAAGCGCCGGCAGTCTGCTTTTTCAAAGCGGCTTTTCGGCAATCTTAGGATTTGCGGCTTTCTTTATCTTGACACTTAAATCCAATCTTTATCTTCTGGGAATATATAACACCGTGGTGGCGATGATGGCTTTTTTTAACTATTTTTCCAGCCTGGGATTGGCTGCCGCCATCATCCAAAAAAAAGAAGTTGATGAAAAAGACCTTAACACCGCCTTTATTATCCAAACGGCCTTGTCTTTATTTATAATAATCGTCGGTTTTTTTCTGACCAACTATCTTTTTGTCATCTATAAGGATCTGCCAAAAAGCGCCGTATATCTTTATTGGGCGCTTCTTTTTTCTTTCTTTTTTCTTTCTTTAAAAACCATTCCTTCGGTGTTGCTTGAAAAGAAAATTCAAATTTATAAAGTGGTTTTGGTTCAGCTTTTGGAGAATGTTGTTTTTTATTTAATTGTCATTATTATGTCTCTAATGAATATGGATATTTACAGTCTTGTTATTGCTGTAATTATCAGGTCTCTAGTTGGAGTTATTGCTATCTATATTATGAATCCCTGGTCGCCAAAATTATTTTTTTCAAGATCATCGGCAAAATCTCTTTTATCATACGGCGTTCCTTTTCAGGGAAACTCATTTTTGGCTCTTGTTAAAGATGATCTGATGATCATCTATTTAGGAGCAGTTATCGGCTTTGAAAAACTCAGTATTGTCACTTTTGCCAAAAAATATGCAGAGTTTTCAATCAGATTGATTATGGATAATATTAACCGGGTCGCCTTTCCAATTTATTCTCAGTTCCAAAACAATAAAGCTCTCCTAAAAAAAAGTGTTGAAAAAATTCTTTTTTATGAGGCTCTTTTTATTATCCCGATTATTATCGGGAGCGTCTTTGTCTTTGATAATCTACTTAAACTTATGCCGGGCTACTTCGTAAAATGGCAGGTTGCCTTGATTTCTTTTTATTTTTTCTCTTTTTCGGCGCTTTTTGTCAGCCTCTATTCCCCCCTGATCAGTCTTTTTAATGCGATCGGTAAAGTAAAACTAACCTTAATAATTATGGTAATATTAACCGGGTTAAATTGGCTTTTGATTCCCCTGATGATAAAACTGTTCGGTTATCAGGGCATATCGATTGCTTTTTTCATTATCTCCTTTTCTTTTATTTTTGTTTTCATCAAAGCAAAATCAACGATTGATTTTTCCTTAAAAAATGCCTTTGGCGCACCAGTAATTTCTTCAATATTTATGACCGCATATCTTATATTGATCAAGTTTTGGGTAAGCAAAGTAGTGACTAATAATCTATTTTTAACCGGTTTGGCTATCGCCGGATCAGCTTTCGTTTATTTTTTGGTTATTTATAGAATCAAAGGAAGGGTTTTTCTTGATGAGATAAAAGAACTTATAAACACCCAGCGCAAGTAAATTTGCAATAAGAAAATAAATAATTATTTGATGTTTCATAATTGTTTTTTCCGGTTTATCCCAACCTCCAAGCATAATATATGGATAATAAGAACTAAGTAGCCCTAGTAGAAATATATCTATTTTTGTAAATAATCCCGGAAAAATAGGGACGAATATAAATAGGTTTAAAAAGTACCAGGGCTGTACTTCTCCAAAAAAAGAGAGGTAGACAAGAAGAGTCAAGATTCCAATAAACGCCAAGATATTCAGTAATTTATTTTTTTTGGACAATAATATAATTGGCAACGTCGTATATTTAATTAGTCCGGAAATAATAAAGAGGATCCTTGACCAAATATTTTTGTTAAAGAGCAGATAAATCCCAATTAAGCCAAGACTCATGGCTATAAGGTCGTTATGAGGGGTAATTAAGCCTTCAATAATTATTAAGGGATGTGTGGCGATTATCAAGGCTTTATTTTTATCAATTTTATTAACGGACCAAACCGCCGCCAGATAAAAAGACATAAAGGTCAATTTAAAGAGAAATAGACTAAGAATAAATTTACCCATTGATAAAAATGATGGTATTAATGTGATTGGCAAGAATGTCGGTCCATAAGGGTAGGTGTTATGAGTCCAATGCATAAACCTGATCCAGTGGTCGGCGGGAAAATCCAAAGCTTTAAAAAGATAAGGATTTTTTCCGTAAAAAGTGACGATCTTACCATAAAACATATAGTTGAAAAAGTCGTGAGACAGAAATGGATAGGCAATTAACGAAATTAGTCCAACAACTAAAGCAAGTTTTATCGGATTAGGTTTTATCTTTTTAGTTAAAAAATATAAAGAAAACAAAATAACTATTCCTGAGAAAAAAATCGTAGTTGACAAACCTCTGTTGAAGTAGCCAATCTGAATAATAAAGTTTCTGAAATTATCCCAAAGTTTATGATTAAATAAAGTTAAATTTAGATCCACTAATGAATATGAGTAGATGGAAAAAAGAAAGATTGTAATAAAATACAAAAAATAGATTACTTTATTTTTTAATTTTTTTATAAGCGCCATAGAATATATTATAATAAATACAAATGATTGGAATTATAAGTGTTAATTATAATCAGTACCAACTTACTCGTGAATTTTTAGATTCAATGGCTGCCTTAAAGAATAGTAAGAACCTGACTGTTTATATAGCTGATGTTTCTACAAAAAAAAAGGCAATTAAAATTGATGATTATCCGATGAAAGTTGTTTTAATGCCGCTTCCAAATAATGGATATGCTTCTGGAATTAACGAAGGAATAAAGTATCTATTAAAAGAAGGTTTTGATAAATTCTGCGCCATTAATAATGATGTTTTTTTTGATAAAAGTTTTGTCAATGAAGCTGAAAAAGCCTTTAAAAAAGCCGATATATTTGGAGGTAAAATCTATTATGCGCCGGGGTATGAATATCATAAAAATTACCAAAAAAAAGACATTGGAAAGGTCCTTTGGTACTCTGGCGGAATTAATGATTGGGAAAATGTCTATATTTCTCATCGAGGAGTTGATGAGGTGGATAACAAACAGTATAATAAATTTGAAGAAACTGATTTTATCACCGGTTGCATG
>CAYQTP010000028.1:0-8987 GCA_964420475.1 uncultured Gammaproteobacteria bacterium | reverse complement strand
GCCGGAGACAATAAATTAGGAGTAATCAAAGCCGTTCGAGAAATTCTTCCTAATCTAGGACTCATGGATGCTAAAAAATTAGTCGAATCGGCTCCAAAAGATTTGTTAACTGATGTCAAAAAAGCAGTCGCAGAAGAAGCCAAGAAAAAAGTTGAAGCTGCCGGAGGAAAGATTGAGCTTAAATAAAATAAAAAGTAAAATTTACTATGGCAACAGCTAAAAAATCTGATTACGGAGCAGAATCAATCGTTGTTCTTGAAGGTTTGGAGCCTGTCAGAAAACGACCAGCAATGTATATTGGGACCACTTCCCAATACGGACTTAATCACTGCTTAAATGAAATCATTGATAATTCAATCGATGAAGCTCTGGCTGGTTATTGTCATAACATTGAGATCAGGATCGAAGAAAATGACTACATGACGGTAATTGACGATGGCCGAGGAATTCCGGTTGATAAAGTTCCAAAATATAATGTTTCTGCTCTCGAGCTTGTCATGACCAAACTTCATGCCGGTGGTAAGTTTAACGCCGGCGCCTATAAAGTTTCCGGCGGCCTTCACGGTGTGGGTGCTTCTGTCGTTAACGCATTATCCGACCACTTGATTATTGAAGTCAAACGCGACAACAAGATCTATCGACAGGAATATAAAAAAGGTAAACCGATTGCCTCGGTTAAACGGGTAGATAAATCCATTTTAAACTTTAATTTTGAACAAGGAACAGCAGTTTCTTTTTTACCAGATAAGGAAATTTTTAAAGAAACTATTGAAATTAACTCTGGAATTTTTAAAAAACAGGTTAAAGAAAGAGCTTATCTGATTAATAATGTCTATTTCCGGATTACTAATAAAAAAACATCTGAAAAATGCGCTTATTTTTTTGATGGTGGAATTATTTCCTTGCTTAGAGATATGAATCGGGGGAAAAAGGTTCTCCACGATCCGATCTATGTTAAAAAACAGATAGATGATAAAGAAGTTGAAGTTGCCATACAATATAACTACTCGCTGAACGAGAATATCCATACTTTTGTTAATGTTATAAATACTTATGAGGGCGGTACCCACCTGACCGGATTCAAAACTGCTCTAACAAAAGCGATTAATAACTACGCCAAAAAAGAATTGGGGTCTGAGGAAACTTTTTCCGGAGACGATGTTAAAGAAGGATTAGCTGCCATTGTCTATGTAAAAATGCCGGCTACCAATCTTCAATTTGAAGGACAAACAAAAACAAAATTAGGAAATTCGGAAATTCAAACATTGGTTCAACAAACGGTTTTTGAATTCTTAGAAACTAATTTTGAAGAAAATCCAAAAACCGCTAAAGAAATTCTCGGAAAAATTTTCCTGGCCCAAAAAGCCCGGCTGGCTGCCAAAGCTGCCAGGGAAGCTGTTATGAGAAAGGGTGCGCTAGAGGGTGCTACACTTCCGGGCAAACTGGCTGACTGTCAAGAAAAAGATCCTGCCCTATGTGAATTATTTATGGTTGAAGGTAATTCCGCAGGAGGCACGGCTAAGGAAGCGAGAAATCGTAAATTTCAAGCCATTCTTCCTCTAAGAGGGAAGATTCTTAATACGGAAAGAGCATATCTGGATAAAGTCTTGGCTTTCAAAGAAATTAAAGATCTTGTTATTGCCCTTGGAATGGGAATTGGCGAAAATGTTGATTATGCTAAACTTCGTTATCACAAAATTGTAATCATGACCGATGCTGATGTTGATGGTGAACATATTTTGACTTTAATTCTGACTTTTTTCTTCAGGCATCTACCCGATGTGATCAATAAAGGTCATCTCTATGTGGCTCAGCCACCGCTTTTCAAAGTTCAGCAGGGTAAAAAAATTCATTACGTTTACTCTGATGAGGAAAAAGATAAACTCGTTAACTCATTAACAAGTGAACAAAAAAGTATCCCATCAATTCAACGATATAAAGGACTAGGTGAAATGAATCCGGATCAACTTTGGGACACCACGATGGATCCTGAAAGAAGAATTTTAAAACAAATCACCA
Source organism: uncultured Gammaproteobacteria bacterium (assembly GCA_964420475.1). Lineage (GTDB taxonomy): Bacteria > Patescibacteriota > Microgenomatia > UBA1406 > GWC2-37-13 > GWC2-37-13. The sequence goes on along the minus strand of CAYQTP010000028.1, from coordinate 6,968 downwards.
TATCTGAAGCCGAGGAAACCGACCATGTCTTTTCTATGTTGATGGGAGATGAAGTTCCACCAAGAAAAAAATTTATTGTTACACATGCAAAAATGGCAAATCTGGATTTATAATTAAACCAGTTGTTTGGTTAACGAGTTTTGCGAGTTAACGAGTTTGAATGAAAAAACCCGTTAGCTCGTTAACCCGTTAACAGTTTAACAATAATTAATATGAATATAAGTAAACTGTCAGTAGGCAAAAATCCTCCGCAAGAGGTTAATGTTTTGGTAGAAATCCCGCAAGGTTCGTCGGTCAAGTATGAATTGGATAAAGATTCAGGAGTAATTATGGTTGACCGGTTTAACTATACGGCAATGTTTTATCCGTTTAACTACGGTTTTATTCCTGGAACATCGGCTAAAGACGGAGACCCGACCGACGTTTTGGTGATTTCAAGTTACCAGGTTCAGCCGGGAACAGTTATCCCCAGTCGGCCGATAGGTATGCTGGAAATGACCGATGAAGCGGGAGTTGACACAAAAATTATTGCTGTTCCCACTTCAAAAGTTGATCCGTTTTTTTCAAATATTAATGATATTAATGATTTGGATGAAATGACAAAGAAGAAAATTGAACATTTTTTCAATCATTACAAAGAACTCGAACCAAACAAGTGGGTAAAAACAAAAGGTTTTTTGGGAAAAGACGCAGCCTTTAAGGATATTGAGAGATCGATTAAATAATTTATGTCCAACAACATCCAAGTCACCGAAATAAATGGGGAAATGAAGCGCGCATATTTAGACTATGCCATGTCGGTTATCGTCTCCCGCGCATTACCTGATGTTCGTGATGGACTTAAGCCTGTTCATAGACGGATTCTTTATGCGATGTACAAACTGGGCTTAACTTCAAGCGCGCGTTTTTCCAAATCCGCCAAAGTGGTTGGAGAAGTATTGGGCAAATACCACCCTCATGGTGATTCTTCGGTCTATGAAGCTTTAGCCCGTCTTGCTCAGACGTTTTCTATGCGTTATCCCTTAATTAAAGGACAGGGTAACTTTGGATCAATTGACGGTGATCCTCCGGCCGCTATGCGTTATACCGAAGTTAAACTTGCCAAGATTTCCGACGAAATGGTAACTGATATTGAAAAGGAAACTGTTCCTTATACCGATAACTTTGACGGATCCCTAAAAGAACCAATTTATCTGCCGGCAAAACTTCCCAATCTTTTGCTAATGGGGGCTGAGGGAATCGCCGTTGGCATGGCAACTAAAATCCCGCCGCATAATCTTTCTGAAATAGTTGATGCTTTAGTTTTTATGATTGATAAAGCTAAACTCAGTGATGAAAAAAATTCCAAGAAATCTCCAATGGAAGACGTAAAAAATCTTTTATTTAGCGTTACTTTGGAAGATCTTCTTACCTTTGTCAAAGGTCCGGATTTTCCAACGGCCGGTATCATTTACGGTGTTTCCGATATAAAAGAAATGTATGCCACAGGTCGGAAATCTATTATGATGCGGGCAAGAGTGACCGATGAGGATATCGGTAAGGGAAAAATGGCTATTATCGTTAATGAACTTCCGTATCAGGTTAATAAATCTCAACTGGTAGAAAAAATTGCCGATCTGGTAAATGATAAAAAAATTGTCGGTGTTTCTGATCTACGGGATGAGTCTGATCGGGACGGAATCAGAATTGTGATTGAACTGAAAAGAGATGCTTCATATAAAAAAGTTTTAAATAATCTTTTTAAATATACCAATCTTCAAACTACTTTTCCGGCCAATATTGTAGCCCTAGTTGACGGCGTGCCGCAAACTTTATCTTTAAAATCAATTTTAGAAATTTATATCAGGAACCGTGTCGAAATCATCGTTAAAAGATCCGAATTTGAACTGGCAGAAGCCAAGGCGAGAGCCCATATCCTGGAAGGTTATCTGATCGCACTTGACCATATAGATGAAGTAATCGCGGTGATTAAGAAATCTAAAGACGAACCGGAAGCCAAAGACAAATTAATGAAAAAATTTGGACTCTCCGTTCTCCAAGCTCAGGCAATCCTTGAAATGCAGCTGCGCCGACTGACCGGGCTGGAAAGAAACAAAATTGAAGACGAACTGGCTCTTCTTAAAGAAACAATTGATTATCTGGAAAGTTTGCTTAAAAATATTTTTAAGATTCTTAAAGTTATCAAAGATGAAATTTTATATCTTAAAACTAAATATGGGGATGATCGAAAAACTCAAGTAATGAAATTCAAACCGGGCGAGATCACTGACGAACAGTTAATCGAAAATAAAGAAGTCATTGTCGTTCTTACCAAAGAAGGCTACATCAAGCAAGTCCCCCGAGAAACTTTCCGGCTTCAACACCGGGGTGGAAAAGGAGTTTCCGGAATGGAGACAAAGGATACCGATAATGTATATTATATTACCACGGCAATGACTCATGATTATATGCTCTTTTTTAGCAATCAGGGCCGGGTTTTTCAAACACGAGTTTGGGACGTTCCGGTTGGATCACGGATTTCTAAAGGTAAAGCCATAATCAATCTGGTTGCCCTAAAACCAGAGGAAAAGATTACTTCAATCCTTAGTTATAGCACGGAAACTATGGAAAAAGCCAAGAATCTGTTTGTGGTTATGTCAACTAAATACGGGACCGTCAAAAAAACCAGCTTTGAGGACTATGTCAACATCCGTACCAATGGGATCATTGCCATCCGTTTGGAAAAAGGGGATGAGCTTTTATGGGTCAAACTGACCGATGGCAAGAAAAATGTCATTTTGGCTTCAAAAAACGGCAAGGCGATCGTCTTTAAGGAAAAAGAGATCAGACCGACCGGTCGCGCTTCAATTGGTGTCAAAGGCATGGATCTGGATGCCAAGGTAGACCAGCAGATAATCGCCGCCGATGTTTTTGCCGATGAGGAATTTAAAAAAGACATACTCGTTCTGACCGAAAAGGGGATAGGGAAAAAAACCAAACTTTCTAATTTTAAGGGTCAACATCGAGGTGGCAAAGGTGTAAAAATTACTTCGGTAAATCAAAAAATCGGCCCGGTAGCTTTTTCTGAAATTATTGAGCCTGAAGATACGACCCTAATCATCACCAGCGCTCTAGGACAGATAGTTAAAATGGATCTGAACAATATTCCCAAACGTTCAAGAACGGCTAAAGGGGTAATTTTGATGAGATTTTCCCAAAAATCCGATCGGATCGTTAGTGCCACCAGTATCTGAAAATGTGGTATAATATACCATGCTAATTGATGGCAAGAAGATTTCTAACTATCTACTGGCCCTTCTTAAAAAAGAACGTAAAAAAATAAAAAAGCCTATTGGATTAACTGTATTTTTAGTTGGTAGCGCACCGGAACAGCTCTCTTTTGTAAAGATAAAATCCGAAATGGCTAAAGCTTTAAAGGTCAATTTTAAATTAATTCACCTAAAAACTACTCCAAATTTTATCGATTTTGCCAATTTATTAAGAAAGGAAGTTGCGGACAAAAATGTCAGCGGAGTAATAATTCAACAACCCTTACCGGCTCAACTTTCAACAAATAGCATCTATGATTATATCCCTCTTTCAAAAGAAATTGAAGGACACAAAAAAAAGTCTGAATTTATCTTTCCTCTCGGTTTAGCTGTCATGACGATCATTAAATATATATATGACGGAAAAAGAAAGCAGGATAGTCTTTTTGTTGATCTGATAAGAGACCGTTTGCTGTTTAAAAAAATTCTTAAAAGTAAAAAAATTATCGTCGTCGGCCGGGGTATTACCGGCGGTAAACCGATAGGAAAAACACTAGGAGACCTTAATATCAACTATATCAATATTAATTCTACCACTATTAACCCTGAATCTTATTATGTTGCCGCTGATCTGATCATCACTGCTGTGGGAAAAAAAGTGATTGAACCGGCGATGCTTAAACCGGGCGTAGTTTTAATTAATACCGGAGTCCGCAAAGAAAACGGTAAATTAAAAGGTGACTATGAAGAAAAGGAGATCAAAAATATTGCTTCTTTTTATACGCCTACCCCTGGTGGCAGCGGTCCAATTGATGTTGTCTATCTTTATAAGAATTTGATTGATGCCGCTAAGATGCAAAAATGATCATAATCACCGGCCAGACCGCCACCGGAAAAACTAAACTTGCTTTAGAATTTGCCCAAAAATATAACGGTGAACTGATAAATTTTGATTCCCGTCAAATATATAAATATCTCGATATTATTACCGGCAAAGATATTCCAAAAACTAAGATCTGGCTTTATGATATTGTTAAGCCTGATCAATATTTCTCCTCATTTGACTTTGTACAACAAGTTACTCCAATAATTCAAGATGTTAAAAAAAGGGGTAAAATTCCAATACTGGTTGGTGGGACCTATCTTTATATAAAGCAATTATTATATGGATTTGAGGACAATAATAGTCCACCCGATTTTAAACTCAGAGACAAACTTAATAATAGGTCAGTTGAATATCTGCAAAAAATGCTTAGAAAAATAAACAGGGCAGTCTTTGAAAATCTAAATCATAGTGATCGGTTTAATCCAAGACGGTTAATCAGAAGAATCGAGATTGAAAAACACCGGCAAATTCCCCCCATAAGTCCCATTAGTCCTATGAGTCCCATGAGACCACCTATGAGTCCCATATCCCAATTTATCGGCATTAGATATCGGGATAAATCTATACTTCGTAAAGTTATTATAAACCGAGTTGAAGAAAGATTAAAAAACGGAGCCGTTGACGAAGTCAAAAAAATATTAAAAATGGGTTATACTAAAAACGATCCGGGCTTAAAAACCATCGGCTATCAACAAATAATCAAATATCTTAATAAGGAATTAACCAAAGAAAAGGCGGTTGAAGACTGGATTAACAAAGAAGTTCAATATGCTAAACGTCAGTTAACTTTTATGAAAAAAGACAAAAATATAAGATGGAGAGAAATTTAAATATTTAATTTTTGAATATCTAATACGTCTTCCTTAATTTGTTTAATCAAATCTTCTTTCAAGTCAAATTTTATTATCGGCCTTAAATATTTGATAATTTTGATTTTGATAATTATTACATTCAGATTTTCCAATTCATTATTATCAGTTCCCAATAAAAATACTTCCAAACTTTTTTCACTTTCATTAAAGGTCGGCACCGGACCATAATGTAGTGCACCATTAAAAATTCTGTTATTAATATTTACTTTTGCTGCATAGATGCCATTTTGTAGTTTAAAGTTCTTTGGTATTTTTAAATTAATCGTTGGAAATCCCATTGGTTTACCGCGGCCTTTGCCTTTAATTTGAGTACTTGAAAATTTCATTGTTCTTTATTGTAGTCAAAATAAATTAATATTGCAAAATATAAATTTAATTTGTAGAATAAACTAAATCGTTCCTTCGGGGAAGGGTGACCCGTCTTCATCGAGATTTGATTTCGACGAGGCGAGGGATTCCCAATCGGTGGTAAAGCCCACGAGCTAGAGATAATATCAAGGCATGATCCGGTGTAACTCCGGGGCCGACCGTAAAGTCGGGAGGAAAGAAGGAAAAGAAAAAACCTTTTTAATAAAGGTTTGTTTTTGTATATTCTTTTTACTTCTTTCTCTACCCCGATAATTATTAATTAATATTGTTATATATGAAAAATAATTTTCAACAAACCCGACGTATGGCAATCTTTGCTGCTTTAGCAGCGATCTCTGCCATATTTCAACTCCTGCATGTTGGCATTAAAACTCAATGGGGGATGTGGATAGACGTTGTTGCTGTACCCTGGATAATTGCTTATTTTCTTTTTGACTTAAAAGGCGGCTTAACCGTATCTTTGGTCGGATCAATTATAATTACTTTAATCGCTCCCGATACTTGGCTTGGTGCTTCAGCAAAATTTATTGCCACTGTTCCTATGTTTTTAGTTTTATATGGAGCAACCCTTATTTTTAAAAAAAATATCGTTCAATTTAAAAAAATTAGAAATATTATATTGCCGGTTTTAATCGCAATCAGCTTAAGGGGAGTGTTGATGTTTTTCTTCAATTATTATTTTGCCCTTCCAATTTGGATTCCAGGCAAAACTTCAATTGAATTAATGAATATCTTTCCTTGGTACATTATTGTTGGAATAAATGCTGTTCAGGGAATTATTGATGTAGTTTTTGCTTGGATTTTAGTCTTTCCTTATAAATTATCGCGTTTTGGACAAAAAAATATCTAAATATGGGTGTTGTTATTGATTCTGTTTCTATTAAATATGATTCTGACCATTTAATATTGGATTCGATAGATCTTGAAATTAAGGAGAATGAATTTGTCGCCGTTTTAGGTAAAAATGGATCTGGTAAAACCAGTCTGACTTATTGTATTAACGGATTAATCCCTCATGCTATACCAGGAAAACTGACTGGTAATATTTTTATCAACGGAAAAAATACTAAAAATATTTCTATTGGAGAAATCTCCGGAAAAGTTGGTTCGGTTTTTCAGGATCCGGATATGGTGATTTTTAATTTAACCGTTGAGGAAGAGGTGTCTTTCGGAGTTTATAATCTTAAACTCGACCACCCCAAGGAAAGAATCAAAAAAGCTCTCGAGTCAGTTGGCCTTGAAGGATTCGAAAAGCGCGATCCTCAAAGTCTTTCTGGCGGTCAAAAACAGTTGTTATGCATCGCTTGTGTATTGGCAATGGGAACTGATTACATTATTTTAGATGAACCTATATCCAACCTTGACTATTCAAATGCAAAATTGATATATAAAATACTTAAATCTATTCACAAACAAGGTAAAACTATTGTGGTTGTTGAGCATGATACCAATATGGTTTGGGAAAATGCTACTAAAACTATAATTATTGATAAAAATAAAGTCATAAAAAACGGACCGACAAAAGAGATTTTAAAAAATAATAAAGAATTGATCTCATTAGGCATCAGGCCGATTTTAAAAAAACTATGAATG
>CAYQTP010000027.1:8206-9248 GCA_964420475.1 uncultured Gammaproteobacteria bacterium | reverse complement strand
GCTGTTTGATGTAAGGCGGAGTAATGTTTTTTGTAAAAAAACAGAAATCCCCGGTAAACCTGGAGAATAGGGAAAGTTTTGCCGACGGACGAGGCGGAACCCAAATGAATAATTTTTGCTTCAGGATAAAAATATGTATTTAAGCCTATTTTTTTAGCCCGGTATAAAAGATCGACCTCTTCCATATACATGAATATATCTTTATCAAATCCTCCTAAACGTTGATAGTGTTTCTTTGTAGTCATAATACAGGCCCCGGATATCCAGTCAACTTGAGAAAATTTATTTGGTGAAGACCGGGTCAAACCCCAATAATCGCCCCTGAGAAGCAAAGTAGCAAAGACAACCGGCAGGGTAAAAAACCGGCCGGCCGATGGCTGGGGAGTCAAATCCCTATTCAGAAGTTTGGCGCCCAGAAAATGGACCTGTTTTTCATTTATCAGATAAAAATTATAGAGTTTTTCAATAGAGCGGTTTAATATGACCGTATCCGAGTTTAAAAGGAGGATATATTTTCCGCTGGCCTTTTTGACCCCGAAATTATTTCCACGGCCAAAACCTAAATTACTTCCTGTCTGAAAATAGACCAAATGACCGTTTTTATTATCAGCCAGGTCTTTTAACACCTGAACAGAACCGTCACGGGAATCATTATCTACAACAATAATTTCATATTTGATTTTGGTTCCCGTTAAGGATCTGTTTAAGGACTCAAGACAGTCCAGGGTAATTTTTTTGGTGTTGTAGGAAACAACTACTATTGAAAGATCAATCATATTTTTTTAGTGTCAGCAGCAGGATTCGAACCTGCGGCCACTCGCTTATGAAACGAGAGCTCTACCGCTGAGCTATGCTGACTATATTTTTATCTATAAATTATACTATAATGTACCTAAATATTAGAAATTAATCACCAAAATATGAAAAATTTGAGCCTGAACGATATATTGCTAAAGTTAAAACAGGAGATTTACATTCAAGATTATTCAAAAAAGAAAGCAATTGACGGAGTAAAGATAATAGAGGTTAAAAAATGGATCGG
>CAYQTP010000027.1:0-8196 GCA_964420475.1 uncultured Gammaproteobacteria bacterium | reverse complement strand
CTTATGAAACGGGTGCTCTACCGCTGAGCTATGCTGACTATATTTTTATCTATAAATTATACTATAATATCCTTAGATATTAAAAATTAAACAGCTATAGTATGAAAAATTTGAGCCTTGATGATATTTTGGTTAAGTTAAAGCAGGAAGTTTATGTTCAAGACTATTCAAAAAAAAAGATAATTGAAGGCGTAAAGATTGTTGAAGTGAAAAAGTTTTTTGGCGAAGATGGAACTTTTGAAACATTAACCAGGATTAATGAACATGGAGGCTTGGAAGAGTTTCCGGATTTTAAAGTCAAACAGATTAATAGGTCTAAAATCATTGGTGGAGCTATCAAAGCCTGGCACATCCATTTTAAACAGGAGGATGTCTGGTATGTTCCGGCCGAGGACCATATGATTTTAGGAATTTGGGACTTACGGAATGATTCGGATACTAAAGACGTCAAAATGAGAGTAATTATGGGTGGTGGAAGCACAAAATTAGTTTTGATCCCCAGAGGAGTTGCTCATGGAGTGGTTAATGTGGCGAAAAAACCGGGGACGATTTTATATTTTGTCAACGAACAGTTTGATTCTTCCGATCCTGACGAAAAAAGATTAAAATGGGATGCCGCCGGAGCGGATTTCTGGAAAGTAAAGAAGGAATAAAATAATAATCTCAAAACTCAAATCTTAAAGATCAAAAACAAGTATAAAGTTCAAAGTTGTCTTTTACCTTTCATGGTTAAAACACTCGAACCAACTATTTTTGAAATTTCATCAACTTCTTTGATAAAAATAGAAATTTCTTTTAATTTATCAGGTAATAATTTACCAAATAGAGCCAACCAATATTTAGTTTCATTAGCTGACTTTAATGATATTTGAAAATAATTAAGAAATTCTCGTTTTGATGAAGAAGATTTTGCCTCAACAATGTTTGCTCCAATTGAAGTAACGCTTCTTATTAACTGATCTGAAATAATTCTTATAGATTGTTTATTATCTAAATTATCCAGAAATTTAATAATGTTAATAGATAAATAAAAAGCTCGATATTTTACTTCCATAGTTTTTTATCTCTAAACTAGTTTTTGATATTTGATCTTTGAACTTTGATCTTAATCTAATTTTATCTCTTCCAGTGTCTTCTTGAATCCCTCAAGATCCTCATTGAAAAGAATAATCGAATATCTGACGCTTTGTTTTGTCTCTTTGTTATATCTGGACTCAGTTATTTTCAAGTATTTGCTTTTATTTTTTGCCTCATAGGTGTCAAAGAAAATTGTTTTGTTTGGGCATTTTAGGATTTTAGAATCTAATTTAGGCTTAGGAATAGTTTTGGCATCCATAATCTATCACCCCCTCCATTTAATTTTTATTTAACCTTTAAAATTTAATATTTAATATTTTTTATACATTGTCCACCGCTTATAACCTACAAAGGTAGTGACTTGAAGCATATAAAAGGCATCACTTTATCAAATGATACTTAAAAAAAATTAATTTAGAATTTAAAAGGATAAATTGGTTTTTATAAATAAATTTGGATTTTTTAAATATATTTTTTTGAATTCAATAAATCTTATTATTCCTTCCTTAAAAAGTTTTTTATCCTTTGCAAAAGTTAATCGTAACCAAAAACCAAGATTATTGTCCCAGCGTTTTTGATTAAAGCCAAAACACGGTCCTATTTCAGTTTTCAATCCAGTCGTTAAAAAGCAATTTAACATGAAATCAAAATTATTAACATTATCTAGATCTTTAATTTTTACTATAGTGTTGAAAGCAGATTTTTTTGGAAATTTTATTTCAGCATCTACATTTAAAATATTAATTGCTTCATCGAATCGTTCAGAATAAAATTTTATAAGTGATTCAAAATATTTACTATAACTTTGACATTCTTTGACTAATTCAAAATAAGATTTCTCTTTAATAGTGGGAATAATTTGAAAATCTTTAATAACTCTTTTTATTTTAGAGACAGAATTATATCTAACTGATTGAATAAAACAATCAAGAGCAATCAGCCCCGTGAAATTTGAGGCGACTGAATATGAACTGCGTTGCTGAGATATAAGAGCCACCGCCTCGGTTAATTCTTTATTCTTTGAATAAAGATAACCAATTCTTAAACCGACAAGATTTTTAGACTTAGAATATCCTTTAACGATCACCAAATTGTTCATTGCATTTAAAGAGGATGCAATCGTATCAGAATAGACGTATTTATCGGGTTCAAAAACAAGTTCCGCAAATAATTCATCAACTAAAACCAAGATATTTTTTTCTTTAGCGATTAGTAAAATTTTTTTTAAGTCTTTCTCAGAAAATATTTCACCGCTGGGATTAGCTGGATTAGTAATAATAATTAATTTTGTAGTATTGGTAATATTCTTTATTATCGTATCAACGGGAATAAATGAAGGATTATTAGCGTTAATTGGAGGAGCTACTTCTTTTAGTTTGAGATCATAATAATCAGCCGCAAATTTATATAAATAATAATTTGGAGATTGAATCAATATTTCTTTGTTTGGATAATATTTTTTTATATATTCAAATATCATAGTTATTGCGCCGGTTGAACCTTCTGTCAAACAAAAATCATCGGGTGAATAACTGACAGAGCTATTTAATTTGTAGTTTTCATAAATACTCAAGGCATTTCTTGCTTCCAGATTCCCTTTCGACGGATAATAATTCTTATAATACTTATTTTTTTTAAAATCGCTTATAATCTGTTTCAAATATCCTTTATAAGCTGTTCTGTCAGATACACCCGACGATATTTCATTAACCTTGATATTATTTTGTGCCATTAACTTAAGAATTTTTTCATTACTATATATTGACCTTCTTAAATTATTAAATTCGCAACCTTTATTTTTTAACAGAATTTCTTTAAACAAAATTTGTTTAACTTTTTTAAAATATCGTCTTGAAGGAATTTTTATTTGATTCTTCATATCTGTTCATCAAATCTAATTTTTAATATCGGAAATTTATTTGGATCTCCAAAGTTTTTTTCTTGATAGAACCTGGAAAAAACAACCAACCTTTTTAATGCTTCAATCAAATCTTCTCTTGATGAGGCGTAAGTAATTCTTGGCCAAATACCAAGGTTTTTATCCCAACAAGTTTGAGATATTCCAAAACATGGTCCTACTTGAGTGTAGGTGGCCATGGTATACATAAATTTAGCGAGAAAATCCATTGAGTTAACATTGTTTTCTGCCTCTGCAACCTTGACAAAAGTATTGAAGGCTCCTTGATCTGGAGACCAGGCAACAGCAGTTTTGTCAAGAAGAGCTTTGACAATTCTTAAATTATCCTGATAATACCTAAGAGATTCATTATTCCAGTTATTCCAATTTATAAACTTGTTAACAAATTCTTGTTTGCTAAAAGGATATTTTCCATCCTTCATAACAAAATCAACCACCGTGTCAAAAGAAATATTTGGAGAATTGTTTAATAGGCCCCTGGCTTTTCTTGCCAGACCTTCAAAGCGTAGAATCGGCCCGAGAGTTAATCGAGGATTGCATCTTCTTGAAAGTATTACGTTTTCCAAAGAATTAAGCATTTCTTTATCGGTTGTAGCCATGAATCCGATTCTTTCACCGGCAAAGTTTTTTGTTTTTGACAAACTGTCCACAACTACTACTCTATCCAAAGCTCCGGTTTCAGCCGCGATTTGAAGTAATCTTGATCGATAATTTTCCGACCCGTCAAAATATAAATTTTCAAAAATAGCATCGAATAAAACATAAATATTTCTTTCTTTGACTATCTGCATTATTTTTACCAATTCCTGATCACTATAAGTCTCTCCATTGGGATTATTTGGGATAGTGAGAACGAAAGCTTTTGTGTCAGAGGCTATAGACTTTTCTATTTCCGATGCAGTCGGAAAGAATCTTGTTTTATTATCTGATCTAATAGGATTAGTTACTAAGCGATCTATCTGAAGATCTTTTTGAAATGCTGAGTAGGGTCCGGTATAGTAAGATAGTCCCAAGAAAACAATCCTAGAATTTGGAGCAATCTTAGATAGCGCTTCCATAAATAGATCTATTCCTTCAGTTGCTCCTTCCGTAATAAATACACCATTGTCTGGAAAAAAATCTCCCTCAGGATCGATTCTTGCATCCATAATATCTTTTATTCCCCGACGGGCATCAAGAGTACCAAAAGGAGCAGTGTAATTAAGAGATAGATCTGGGTTGGAAATTCCTAATTTAAGCAGCTCCTTATATAAGCTCGGAGCCTCGATCAAACCGATACCGGGACCAAGTTTTAATTTCATATCCTGTCTTTTCCAACTATTGCCTAAAGTTTTAATACCAGATTCATTTACGTCGGACAATGCTTGTTTTTCTCTAGACCCTCCAATTATTTCTTCATTAAAAAAATAAGCTCCCGCAGTATTTGATAATGGTGATAATTTATCTATTCTAGAATTCCCTTCCGTTTCTTTTTCAGTTAGATCAAGCTGTTTTGACAGTTTACCGCTTTGAACCACGTCCATTATCACATTTGGATATCGTCTTTGAGCTACTTCAAGTTCAACTAAAGAACGCTTAACTAATTCGGTAATTCCTGATTTATTTGCTTCAATTACATTAGTAATTTTTAAATTTTCCATATTTTTGTTTATATATAAATTTTTAATCCATAACCCGCCTTCGTTGAAACATCGACGGGCAAAAAAAACCCGCCTGTTGGCGGGGTAGAGTATTCAATAAATAAATTATTACATAAAAGGCGACCCCGCCTGAAGCGAGGTATGATGAAAATTTGAGTTTATAAAGTTCATAAAGTTATAAAGTAACTATATTAACGTATTAGCATGATAATACATGAATATTAATTTGTCAAGTGGTATAATATTTTCATGAGTAATTATCAGTCTTATAAACCGAAAAACGAAAAAGAAAAGTTTCTAGCTAAGTCTTTCTTAAAATTAAAAACTGAACAAGAAGTGGCTGATTATTTGAGAGATTTATTGACAATTAAAGAACTTGAAGAGTTTTCCAACCGATTGGAAATGGCAAGATTATTAAAACAAGGAATGTCTTATAAAAGTATTTCCAAAAAGCTAAAAGTTTCCACAACTACAGTTACTCGAACAGCCCATTGGCTGTTTCGCGGATGTGGTGGTTACCAAAAAGTTCTTAAATAAATATGGAAAACTGTATTTTTTGTGAAATAGTCGCTGGAAAAGCGCCTTCTGATAAAGTGTGGGAAGATGAAGAGCATTTGGCATTTTTATCAATTTACCCCAATACTGAAGGCTTTACCGTTGTTATCCCAAAAAAACATTATTCAAGCTATGCTTTCGATTTGCCTGATGACGTTTTAAAAAAATTGATCGTGGCGGCAAAGAAAGTCGGTAAGTTGCTTGATAAAAAATTAGAAGATGTTGGTAGAACGGCTTTAATTTTTGAAGGATTTCAGATCGACCATGTTCATGCCAAATTATTTCCTATGCATGGAACAAAAATGAAACAGTGGAGACCGATTTCCACCCCAATCAATAAATATTTTAATAAATATGAAGGATATGTTTCTTCAAATAACTATAAGAGAGCTGATGATAGAGTTTTGGCTGCTTTAGCTAAAAAAATAAGAGAAAATCCTTAAAAGTGGTAAAATAACAATCATGGGAATTGATCTGAAAGAAAGGAAATTACTGGAGAAAATAATTAATAAAGATGAAAAGGCTCTTTTTTATGTCTATAAAAAATATCAGCCTTTAATCTTTTATTTCGTAAGATCTCAAATCAGCAGCTATCATACCGCCGAGGAATTAACCCAAGACGTTTTTATTGATTTTATCGAGGCGCTTCGAGACTTCCGCTTCCAATCTTCCTTAAAAACATTTTTATTTTCAATTGCCAGACATAAGGTGGTCGATCAGATAAGAAAAAGAAAGTTAAAAAATATTCTTTTCTCCCGGCTGCCACCATATCTTGTTGAAAGTTTAAAGATCGTTTTAATTGATGAAGAGATTGAAAATAAGGAATTAAGAGCAAAAATATTAAAAATAATTAAAGCATTGCCGAATGATTATCGGGTGATTCTACGACTAAAATATATTGAAGGGATAAAAATGAAAGAAATCTCAGAAAGATTAAAGATGAATTTTAAGGCAACGGAAAGCTTATTATTTCGGGCCAGAAAAAGTTTTATCAAGGTTTTTAACAGCGAACTATGAATAAAATGAATTTACGTTTAAAAAGAAAGTTGAATGAGGTCTTTTCGGTTGAACCAAATGACCTGGGTAACGATTTTATAACCCATTATTTTAAAAGAATAACTGCTTATTTCAAGGTAATTCCTTTTGTTTATATTATTCCTCTTACTTTTTTGATTTCTTTATTTTTATATTTTTTATTCGGGAGATTATTGGTAAAATTGGTAACAATTTTACAGTATGGCTATTAATCTAATTACTTCTTTAGTTTTGGTCATCAGGAATTTTTTTCTGCTGATTTTTTATCCATATAAAACGATGAGGAAAATTAGTTTAGAGAAAGATTATTATCAATCATTAATAATATTTGCTTTGGTTTTTTTATATTTTAAATTTATATATTTTTTACGGGATAAAACATTTCCGGCAACTTTAATTTTTCTTATTTTTGTTTTTAATATCTTTTTGACAATTTTTTTCTTTTATTTTTTAAGCAAAAATTTTGAGAAAAAATTAAACTTCAAAAGTTTTGTATTTACTTTTTCTTATTCGCTCTTTCCGACATTGATCTGGTTTTTATCAACTTCTATTTTATATATATTTCTCCCGCCGCCGCGGACCTTATCTTTCTTAGGAAAAGGTTTTAGTGTTTTTTTTATTGCTTATTCTTTAAGCCTTCTGGCATGGAAACTGATCTTAGTTTATTTAGCAGTGAGATTCTCTTCAAAACAAAATTTTTTCCGGATAATTTATATGATCATTCTCTATTTAGTTTGGTTTATTCCCTATTCAATTTTTCTCTACTATTGTAAACTTTTTCGCGTACCATTCATCTAAATTAGTTCTACAATTTTGTCTACCCAAGGAGCAGTTTTTAATTTGCTGATTTCTGATTTGAAATTTTTCATATCCAGCTTATTAATCAGTTTAAATCCGTAAGCAAAGTCAAGATTTGGAGTAGGGGGGTTTTTAAGCTCGATTCTATAAATATGATCTATTTCATGTTCAGTGAAAATGCTTTGAGGATCTTTTGCTTTATAATAAAACCTGCCTAAAAACTTAGGCCTGTCCACCAATTCACTTCTTTCAATATTCCACTCCCTTTTCAAGGCTTCATAAATTGCATCCGTATCAGTTTGTAAATTTTCATCTATAAAGTTTTGATGAGAAGAAAAAGTCAGATCAAAACAACCGTCAAAAGCCGGATGTTTTCGGTGCTGGAGAACAATATTATCCTGATAAGTCAAAACGGCGGTAAATCCACGATGGAGAACTCCTTCTTTGTGAGCCTGCCACCGCTCAATTTTTCCAGCGATATTATCATTTAAATCCAGCTCGGCAAGAAATAATTTTTTTTCGTAATATTCCAACATTCCAAAATTATATACCTTGTGAAGATAAAATGAAATGATTATTAATTCTGATCCGACTAATAAATATATGAATCTCAAAGATTTTAACACGGCAAAAGAAAGACGGGAGTATTTAGAGAAAAAGCAAAAAATAAAGTTAAAAAATATCGCACAATCTTTGACGGATGAAGAAAAAACAGTTCATTGCGAAAATTTAATCGGAGCAACCGCTTTACCATTAGGGGTGGCCGGGCCGATAACAGTTAAAAATGAAGAGTCAAAAGTTAAGAGTTATTTTTTACCATTAGCAACAACTGAGGGGGCGCTGGTTGCCTCAGTCAGCCGGGGAACTAAGGCAGTTAATTTGTCAGGAGGAGTGAAAGTACTCGTTGAGAATGTCGGGACAACTCGGGGACCGGTTTTTGAAACTTCAGGACTGGAAGAAAGTATAAAATTAAAAAAGTGGCTTGAAGACAATTATAATCTTCTTAAAATTGAGGCGGAAAAAACCTCTTCACACATAAAGCTGAATAAATTAGGGGTAAGGATCGCCGGAACATACGTTTATATAAGATTTTATTTTGATACCCAAGATGCGATGGGCATGAACATGGTAACGATTGCTTTACAGGAAGCTTTGCGTGATTACCTGACCAAA
>CAYQTP010000026.1:0-9470 GCA_964420475.1 uncultured Gammaproteobacteria bacterium | reverse complement strand
GTTCGATTCCCTCCAGGGTCGCACTGAAAAATCTAGCGAGATTTTTTAGTGTAAACAATATGCAGAATCCTATAGTCAAATACGTACTAAATAATCACATATTGGTAACAGTGCTTTTAGTAGCACTTGGCATATTTTTACTGGAAATTAAAAGCATACTTCTTAGTTAATTTTAAAAACTATGTCTCCTTCAATGTCCGTCCGTAGGATTTTAATATTTTTGGCTTTAAACATATCTAAAGTCTCTAGATGGGGATGACCGTAGGGATTATTTTTTCCAGCACTTATCACTGCTACCTTTGGGTCTGCCAACTCTAAAAATCTTTTTGTTAGTCCGTTTTTTGAGCCATGATGAGGAACTTTAAGAACATCAATTATTCCTGAAAAGCCACTTGATAATCTACTCAGCACAAAAGGTGAAGCATCTCCTGTAAACAACACTCTAAAGTTGTTTTCTTCAAAAGAAAATACAGCCGAATAATCATTATCATTGGCAGAAATAAAACCTTTATACGGCCAATAAAAAATTAATAAACTATCGACTATTCTAAAAGAATTTAAAGAGCTATAAGTACTTATTTTTACATTTTTTATTAATATATTTTTGAGACTTTTGAAGGTTATGCTGTCCTGTGGAGAGTCATTAACCAATAATTGATCAATCTGATAGCGATTAACAATATATTTTAAGCCATAATAATGGTCTTTGTTATTATGAGAGATAATCACCAGCTCGATTTTCCTGTCCCAAAAAGGCATGTATTTTCCCAAGCAAGAAAGAATTTTTTGATCCGGACCAGCATCGATCAAGAGATCAAACTTATTTTTTATCCGGATATAAGCTCCATCACCTTGTCCCACATCGCAAAAGACAATTTTTGTCCGTTCATCCGTTAATGAATAAAGGGCTTTTGCAACAAGTATCAGAATGCTAATAGAAAGAAAGAAGAATAAGGCCTTTTTCGTGACAGGAGAAGAATTCATTTAAATTGTAAAAATATATAAGGGATATTTGATAATGTTTCTATCACCCAAACGATATAACTTAAAATTCCATAACAAAGCAAACTCGGAAGATAGCCTAAAAAATAACTAATTTTTCCCAGAATCGCGGTCAGAAAACCAAAAACCATTAGTACAGGAATCGTTTCGGCTACTAATAAATTAGCTAAAGGAGAGATCAAAGATACCTGCTTAAAATAGAAAAAAATTATTGGTACGGTAAAAACCTGTGCAGCAAACGTCAGGCGTAAGTTATTCAATATATAATTATCAGATTGACCTTGACCAAATAGAATAATTCCTAAAGTAGCTCCATAAGAAAGTTGTAAAGAAACCGTTTTTAACCAACTCGGCCAAAAGACTAAGATAAAGATTAACGAAAGAAAAAGCGCATATAAAGTATAGTTTTTTCTGCCAGTTATAATTGCTACGTGCGTAAGCAAACCCATGAAGGCGGCGCGGATAATTGGGGCTTCTGGTCCTACAAAAATAACGAACAAAATTATCGTTAGTATCGTTATCATAGTTGATAGTCGTTTGCTAAGAAATTTAGTTAATGAGCTTATCATAGAAGATAGTAAGGTGATATTGATGCCTGAAAGAACCACTAAATGAAGCAAACCTACCATCTTAAGCTGCTGATAAAATTCATTACTGGATTTTAAGTTAACACCAAAAATAATACCATTTAAAAGTGAGGCATGAGGCTCAGGAAGATAAGAATTATTTATGTAAGTGAAGATCGAAGGAGTAAACATAGATATCTAATTTGTTGATATTAAGCCCTTTATCTTCTCAAACACGCTTTTATTAACAACCTTTTTTGTCAACAATTCATCAATTATCAAGTATGGCCGGCTAGAGATGATTTTATTTGCGGTTATCTGTCCAATCCCAGGCAACTGATCAAGTTCCTCGACGGTAGCAGAATTTAGGTTGATTATGGTTGTACTTTCTTGAAAACTATCCGTCGTCTCAATTTGGATATCAGAATTTTGGCGGGGTGAAGCGTAATCTAGCATTCGTGGATTTTCCATAAAGACGCCGGTGTTAATTTCCAAAGTTGAAGGAATATAAATTTTTTCCTGATCGATGACAATCCTGGCTAAGTTAAAGTTACGGTTAAAAAAAACTAGGTCTGCTTCATCAGACAGTCCTCCGGCCTTATCAATAATATCCTTTAACCGAGCCCCAAAGTCTATTTGATAGATGTTCGGTTTTTTAACAGCTCCGGAAACGTCAACAAATATCTTCACTGGGTCTTTTTGAAACATTGGTAAGATTAGATGGGTTTCGGTTTCTTTTTCTGAATTTTGATTATTTTTAGCATAAATTGCAAAAGATGTGATTGTAATTGCCAAAGCCACAATCAAAAGAATAATCTCTAAAAGATATTTCTTTAATTTTTTTAACAAGGGTGTAAATGATTTGAAAAAGCCGATCATAATAATTTAAATATTTAACAATTTTCTTACGTAGTCAATCGCATATAACCTACAAAAGTTTAAGGTTAGATTATTAAGAAAGGATTTTTAAGACAATAGTCATATTATTCTTTATCTTTGCTTCTTTTAATGATGATTATTATAATAAGAACCGATATTAATATTCCAGCCGTTGTTTTAAACGGAAAAGCTAAGAAAGACGTAGAACTAAAAATCATTGGTGAATTTTCTCCAAAGCCTACCTGAGTTGATAAATTATATTTACCAATAAAAAATCCGGATAATAATAAAGATATAGGAATGAGGCATGTCTTATCTGAACGATTGTTATCACAATTTACTTGAGCTGAAGGAGTGGCTTCCTGTAATCGTTGTGACTCGGCCAAAATATTTCTCGAAATAATATCATACTTAGCCACCTCTCCAAAATTGCCTTTTAAAACAATCTGACCTTCCGGTTTAATCATATTTTTACCTTTATTTCCAATAATGAAAACTAAAGGAATATTATCAGTACTGTCGAAGATCCTTATTACTCTTCCAAAAAGGTTAAACTTTAACTTGCTTAATACATCAAAAAAAACTACTTGGGGCTTAATATCAATGTTTCCTGCATTAGAAATAGTTACTAAAATATTTGAACCAATTGTCACTTTGGCCCTAGCCGAACCGATACCTTCACTAGTGGTTGGAGGTGCGGTCTCAGCTAAAAGACTATAATAATAGTCACCGTCGGGAACGTTTTCCGGAATCCTGATCTGAAGCAGAATTTGTTGTGAACCATTAGTTTTTAAAAAAAATGTCTGTTCAAGCTGTAAATCAGAATTTTCAAGACTAAATCTAACCGGTCCTTCAAACTCCTGTTTAATTCTAATATTGCCAAGATTGTCCTTAGCTTCAAAAGAGAGGACCTTTAAATTAATAAAAGCAGGATCACCAAGATTATCTAATCGATAGGCAACCATAATTGACTTACCTGGTTTAATAAAAAGTTCCAATAATGGAGGTGAAATAGAAAGAGAAACCTGTTGAGCATTTGCTTCGTTCAAATGAAAAGTTAAGAATAAAAAATTAAGTATTAACAAAACAAAGAAAAACTTGATAATTTTGAATTTTAGATTGTAACTTTTCATTTTTAACTCTTAATTTTTAACTTAATAAGTAGGCGTTGCTACATAATTAATAATTGTCTGATAACTTCCAGCTTGTTGAATTGATGAAATATTAGCTTTTATAGTGATAGTCGACTGGCGGTTTTTCCCGACATTGCCGCTTTTCATAACGGTAATAGGGGATTCAGCCGCTACTCGATCCGGAAATGGCCGGTAATATGTTGAATTAATAAAATCAGCGGGAATATCATCACCGGACATACTATAGCCAAAACCATAGGCTGAATTTGACGACCAGATTTTAGCCAAGGACTCGTTGCAGGAATTATTTCCACCATTACAACTTGTATCTGGGATTGTGTAGCCCGACTGAGTTTTTAATGATCCTTCTTCAATAACCGTTACTTGGTACTGACCAGTCCCACCATAATAAACAATCAGAGTTGTAGTCGCAGATATGGGTGTGCTAGGAAGCAAAGTTCCAAGCGGAATATTAGTGTCGGAGATGGAAAAGCGAAAAGGGATATTTGAATGAAGATACTGAAAACCGGCTTTAATAACATAGCCATTTAATAAATATTGACCGGCGACCAATTTGCCGACCGTATCAGACAGTTTATAACTGCTGGGACTTTTATTACTGCCTTCGACTTGTACATCGGAGGACTCAATTTTGAAGCGGGAAGAGTCCATCAAAACTGCGTTCACCTGGGAAACAAAAGCCAGAAATATAAAAAAACAGTAAAAAATTTTCATTTCAATTTTTCTCGAATTTTTCAATAAGCTTTCCCATTCGGTTGACTGACTTTTTAATGATTTCCAGCTGATGATCACCAACAAAATTTTCCAAGGCGTCTTTGATATTTTTTAGATGATTTTTAAGCAACAATGATAGAAACAGAAACGTTTCTTTTTTTGTTTTCTCATTTTCCTCTGTCAACTGACGGTTTTTTATATGCTCGCTGCCCATAAACATAGCAAAAGGTGTGATAAAAGCCAAAGAAATTATCGGAAGCAAAGTTTTAAAGTCTGGATCAGCCGGTAGATTTAAAAAGAAAAAAACGATTAAAGTAACCGTTGTTGTTATCGAAATAACCGGTTCAAGGATAAGGGATAGAGAAAAAAGCAGAAAATAGATCAGGAAGAAAAAAGGTGAAGCCAGTCCACCGGTTGAGTTAATGATACCCATGGTAATAAGAACAAAAACAACCGATTCGATTAAACGGGAATAAACATTTTTGGTTACAACAAATCGTTTAACTGAATATAAAATAATAAATAAAACAGCAGCAATTTGCAGGTCATAGTTTGCTAGATTTGTTTTGGGAAAGATAAAACTCAGGATAATTGAAATAATAAGAATCAGGGCGTGAATAATTTCTTTAGACATAGTTCAAATATAGCAAATCTTAGCAGTTTTTTATGATACAATGTTTAAATGACAAAAATTAATCCTTCACCAAATTTTGCCACCGACGTATTTGACGAATTAAAGAAAGTTACTTGGCCAACAAGGTTAGAGACGATTAGATTAACAACAATCGTCATAATTGTTTCCTTGATAATTGGACTTTATGTGGGTATAATAGATATCCTGTTGGCAAAAGGATTGGAAATAATTACAAAGTTTAGATAAATATTCATGCAAGCAGATCAAATTGCTAAAGAACAAAAAGAAGCTTTAAAATCCAATGTTCCGTCCGGACTTCAGCCCAAATGGTATGTCATTCATATTCAAACAAGCTATGAAGGGCGGGTTAAACAAGCCTTGGAACAAAGAGTAAAGAGCTTAGGAGTGGAAGATAAAATTTTTGACATCGTCATTCCAACCCGAGAAATTATTGTTGTTAAGAAAGGCAAAAAAACCAAAGCGATTGAAAAAGTTTTCCCAGGTTATATTTTGGTTAAAATGATATTGGATGATGATTCGTGGTTGGTCGTAAGGACTACCGAAGGAGTGACTGGATTTGTTGGTGCAGGATTGAAGCCAACACCAATTTCAGATCGAGAAGTTGAAGCAATTATGAAATTTGTTCAACAAGAACAACCGAAGTTCAAATCAAAGTTTTCCATTGGAGAAGCAGTTAAGATTACGGACGGACCTTTCTCGGACTTTCTAGGCAGCATTCAAGAAATTGATGAAGAAAAAGGGAAGATTAAAGTACTGGTTTCAATATTTGATAGAGAGACTCCTGTAGAACTAGACTTCTTACAGGTAACGAAATTATAAAATTCATTAAAGACTGTCTTTATAAAGACAGTCTTTATTAAAAGTGTATTATGGCAAAAAAAGTAAAAATTATCTTAAAACTTAATTTAGCGGCTGGCGAAGCGACGCCGGCGCCTCCGGTTGGCCCGGCTTTAGGCCAGCACGGTGTGCCGATCATGGAGTTTATAAAAGAATATAATGCTAAAACGGCTAAAATGAAAGGTCAAATTATTCCGGCCGTTATCACCGTCTATGAAGACAGAAGTTTTACTTTTATAACCAAATTACCGCCAGTAGCGGCAATGATTAAAAAGAAACTATCGTTACAAAAAGGATCGGGTAAACCCAATACGGAAAAAGTAGGAAAGTTGACCCAAATTCAACTGGAAGAAATTGCAAAAGAAAAAATGGCCGATTTAAATGCCAACGATGTTGAAGCAGCTAAAAAAATTATTGCCGGTACGGCCAGATCAATGGGTATAGATGTAGAATAAATTAGTATTTTATTTTTTTATTTTTATGGGCAAAGTCAAACCACGATTATTAGGAAATGAAGAGATGGAAGAAAAACAGAAAAAAGAACAGAAGGCTAAATCAATGGAAAAGAAAATGTTAAAGAAAAAATCTACTACTACTGAAGCTGTAATGGAAAAAGAAGTAAAAATTGAAGAACCTAAAAAAAATCCTAAACTTAAAAAATCTCAAAAAACACCGACCGTTAATTTACATGGAAAAAATTATCAAGAGGCAAGAAAAATGATTGATAGAAATAAATATTATTCTTTAAAAGAAGCTGTCAGCCTTCTTAAAAAGTTAAAGTTGGCCAAATTTGATCAATCGGTCGAGCTTCTTTTTGTTGTTGATGAAACAGGATTAAAAGGTGAGATTGAATTACCTTTTGCAACCGGAAAAATCGTTAGAGTAAAGATCGTTGACAACTCAGTTATTGCTGATCTGGAGCAAGGCAAAATTGAATTTGATGTTTTGGTTACTCACCCTTCTTTTATGCCAAAACTGGCTAAGTTTGCCAAAGTCTTGGGCCCAAAAGGATTAATGCCAAATCCTAAAGCGGGAACGGTTTCTCTTAAACCGGAAGAAGTAATTAAGAAGTTTGAAAAAGGCATGTTGAGATGGAAGACAGAAGCGAAGTTTCCTTTAATTCATCAAATGATCGGAAAAGTTTCCTTTGAAGAAAAAAATTTACTTGCTAATGCGGAAAAATTTATTGAAGCTGTCGGAAAAAACCATATTAAAAACGCTTTTATCAAAACCACAATGAGCCCGTCGATAAAAATAGATATCCGGTAACTAAAAACTTTCGAACTATCACATTCTGTATTTTCTTTTAGCTAGGTCGATAATAATATTGGCAGCATCCTCAATAGTGATATTTGGTCCGGTTCTAATAACTAAATCATAATGATAAGCTTTACAATGGTTATGATTAAATAAAGATTCAACAAATTTCCGTCTTTCTTTGTCGGACTCCTCAATTTTTTTAATTGCTTCACACCTTGAAATATGTTCATAAGTCATCAACCAGGTAATCCTCTGATCAAGCAAGCATATAATTCTAATGTTCAAACTACCGGGAAAAAGGAAATTAGCACCTCTACCCAAAATAATTGAATAACCCTGTAGTCCGACCAAAGACATTACTTTGATAAGATGACGATGATATCCGGAAAGGTTGGTTATTCTTTTGCCAAAAATTTTATTGACTATAATATCGGCCAATAACAGTTTTTTTGGATCAATGGATTTAATTAATTTTTCTTCCAGATTTTTATTTTTAGCAATTTCATCAATCAATTCATGATCATAGACCTTCCATGGTTTACCAAGTTGTGATGCGATTAAATTTGCAGTTGCTTTTCCGCCGGAGCCCATTTCCCGGGAAATAGTAATTATAGGTAAAGGACTGTTAGTTTTTAAAGAAGGTTTTTTGGAAAGAAAAAAATTCTTTTGAAAAATCTCGTAGATTTTTTCCATGGAAAAATTATATCATATATAAATGGAATACCTAATCAACAAAGAAAGTAAATTTTGGCTATATCTATCACAAGGTCAGAAAGATCTTATAAGCGAAGGTCTGTATCTGATGGATGATATTATTCGTGATCAAGCCTATCAGTTCAAGGATTATTCCTTTTTAGTTTTTCCTTTTGCCAAAGCCTATGAAGGGTTTTTGAAACAAATCTTTAGAGACAAGGATCTAATCAGCCGTCTTGATTATATTTCCGACCATCTGAGACTGGGAAAATTAATGTCGCCGAACTTAATTGGAAAATTAGGAGATAAGTCACTATATAAGAAAATTCAAGAAAGATATTCCCAGGAATTGGCGGATAAAGTTTGGAATGTCTGGAAGAGCGGGCGGAATCAAATCTTTCATTATTTTCCCCATAATTTTAAAGCGATTTCTTTCAATGAATCCAGGGAGCTTAGCCTGAAGATATTAAAGACGATGGAGGAAGCTTATTCACAGCTTTGATAATAGCTTCAGCGTCAATTTTTTCAAAACTTAATAATTCTACAGGAGTGCCGGAGCGGGGAAGTTCACGGACGCAGAGATGAGAAAAATTTTCAATTTTCAATTTATAATTTACAATTAAGTCGGCGACTGCTTCGCCAATTCCTCCGGCCGGATAGTGATCCTCAACAACGATAATATTTGAGGTCTTGTTCATTAGTTTGCTGATTGTCTGGCTGTCAATAGGTTTGACGGAATAACAATCAAGAACAACTGTTTCTATGCCGTTTTTTGCCAATTTTTTTTGCGCTTCTAATGCTTCATGCAAAGTCACCCCCGCTCCAATTATCAATGCTTTATTTTTTGATTTATTATCTGTCATTTTGATTTTTGATCTTTGATTTTTGATATAGTGAATTTTTGATCCTCCGATCTTAAATTCTTCCTTTTCATCATAGATCACCGGTGTTTCTTTTCGATTAGTGCGTAAATAAAAAAGGCCGTTTTTATCGGCCATAACCCTAGTTAATTTATAGGCTGAAACGGCGTCGGACGGATAAAATATTACACTGTTTAAAATGCTTCGAAACATGGCTAAGTCTTCCAATCCCATCTGAGACGGGCCGTCAGGGCCTATGGAAACTCCGCTATGGGATCCGCAGATTTTTAAGTTTGGAGCAGAATACTGAGCCATTCTTATTTGATCAAAGCCCCTGGTTAAGAAGGCGGCAAAGGTGGAAATAAAAGGGGTAAATCCCAACTTGGATAAGCCAAGGGCGGCGGAAATCATATTTTGTTCAGCAATAAACATTTCAAAATATCTGTAGGGAAACTTCTTGGCAAATTTTTCGGAATAGGTGGAATTGGACATTTCCGCATCAAAGGCAACAATTTTATTATTGGCGTAACCGAGAGCCAATAAAGCGTCGCCGTAAGCCATTCGAGTCGCAATCAAATCACCAAGTTTGTAATTAGTTAAATTAGTCAAAGTTGGTTGAATCGGTTTTTTTATTTTTGATCTTTCGTTTTGATCTTTGATATTTGATCTTTGATATTGCGGAGCCATAATCTTCCCTCTTACTTTTAAATCGACTTTTCCAAGTTCGTCAAGTGCCGATCCCAGCATTTCTTTTGGCACCGGTTTTCCGTGCCAGCCCATCTTATTTTCCAAAAAAGAAACACCTTTGCCTTTTATAGTTTTGGCAAGAATCATGGTGGGTTTATTATTT
>CAYQTP010000025.1:0-9845 GCA_964420475.1 uncultured Gammaproteobacteria bacterium | reverse complement strand
CCAGCCGCTTCTGGTTTTAATGTTTTCCGTCATCGGCACCTCACCCTTTTCATATTGATTGGTCCACATCTTCTTTACCTGTTCATATTCATCTATTGAAACCGTTTGGGGGATAATTGTCTTTTCAATATTTTTCTCCGACTCAACCACGGCCGGTGTCTGTTCCGCGACAATTGACTTTACCTGCTCCGGTTTGAGATCCTGTTCCTTCGCAACTGCTTCGGTAATCTTGACATCAGATTTTACTTGAGCCGAAAACTCCTTAATGACTGCAGTAACTTTCTCTTTTTCCGTATTTGATGTTGTTGATATTTTTTGCACGATTTCTGTCGCCGGGGCGTTAATACTCTGATGAAGCATACCGATGATTTTGGAGGTTTGGTCCATCGTCGTTCCGGTTTTCTGAGAAATCGTTGAAATTAAAGAGCGATTGGCTATAACTGCATTGGAAACTGAAGAAGATACCTGTTGAACCTTTACCTGAGGCAGTTTGACCCTGAAGGAAATCGTCTGGGTGACCGGCACCGCTTTTGGCAGGGTAGTAATAATATTTTGACGGAAATGGGCTTGTTCCATTTTTGAAGTAGTAGTAAAGACCCCGATGATCTGACGGGCTGTTGTGTCTGATTTGGAAGCTCGGGTAGAAAGTTCGTTACGGATATTCATATATTTTTGTCTTTCTACTGCATTGGGTGCCTGAATCGGATTTTTCAAATAATTAATATTTTTATTAACTGTTTCGTTGGCCGTCTTATTGGTCTCAAAATGAGCTATGTCGGTAATATTTGAGGCTTTAATGTTTAAAGATTGGCTAATTTCTTCTGTGCGCGCTTTCTTTATTTCCTCAACCGTTTCTATCTTTGTCCTAACTGAGGTTTCAGTTTCTCTTGGAATTTTTAAAGCTGCTCCAAGATTAGTGGCTAAGGAAGCTGGAGAAGGAGCCTGTGGTGGAGATCCATTCTTCCCCGGTGGATTGATGGTAGATAACATCATATTTTTCATTGCATTAATTCCCTCACAACAGTAGTCTCTAAAAATACGCAGCAGCCACCAAGGGAAGATCGTCACTGCCCAAAGCATTATTAAAGTGATAATGTATTCGACAAAAGTATCAACATAATTTCCATTATTATTTATTGCTAGTTGTTGCGCCGGCCCGCCATAAAGAATGTTGATTGCCGTCGGATAAATATATCCCGCCGTTGTTCCGGCCCGGGAAAAATCGAAGACGTAAGGTATTCCATATTTCCAAATTGATGCCATTCCACCTAAGAAAAGAGCTAATAACGGACCATAAAAAACCCACTGGAAAAAAACACCGATCCATATCAGCCCTGTATTTTTGATGAGGGCAAAAGACAATAGTATTGCTAGAAAAGGTGAAACAAAAAGAAGAAACCATAAGACGATCTGCCGGAACAAAAGCATCCCTCCCATAAAATAATAGCTCCAGTTGGTCAATTTAAGCATGACTATCTCCGTCTTAACTGCCTCTTGAACCCTGACATTTAGATCGCGGCAGCCAACAAAATCAACGTAATTTTTTTCCTGGCTGATTCCGGAAAAATAAATATTAAACAGGTCCTTACCCCCTAAATTCTCAATAAAAAACTTCATCATCACCCCGGACAATTGAATTATGGTAATGACGATCGTTGCTGAAAAAGAAATATAAAGAATTGCAAATAAAATTTTTGTCACGGCTGGCCAAAGTTTAATCCCAGTTTCAAAATTGGTACGTTGGCCGATAATTATTCCCAAGCCTAAAATCGCCGCCGTTAAGATCACAAAAAAATAACTTAAATTCCTGGCGGTTCCCCAGATTCTTGTCAAAACCGGATGATTGTCAATGGCTGTATGAGTCACTACCCAATAGATAAACTGACGGGCCCGGTCATTAGATTTTCCTTGTGCTGTAATTTCAGTGTCTTCTATCCAAAGATGGTATTTTGCCGGGTCAGACTTAAATTTCGAATAATCCGCCGTACATTCCTCCCCCTTGCCTTGCTCCTGATAAATCTGTTCAAGTTCGGAAGAACATACTCCTCTCTGGCCAATTTGATCCGGACATAATAAAGGAATTTCCGGAGTTGGGGTGACCTGTCCCTGAACAAAGGAATATTTTGAATTTACCAACAAAAAAAAACCAATAAAAACAAATAAAAAAATTTTTATCCACCAATTAACTTTATTCATGTTTTTTTAAAGACCAAAAAACCACCGGCCGCGGTAATCAAGAAGAAAATGCTTAAGATTATTCCTTGAAAAGCTGATCTTGTTTCTCCTGATTTTGGTAAGGCGGTTGGGACAACCGGGGGATTGGTCGGAACTCCCGGAGGCGTGGTTGGAACTGGTGGCGAAGTTGGGGTCGGTGTTGATGGATTATAAAGAGCACAAAGCTGGGTTGATCCGGGACCTGTTGCAATTAATTTAAAAGTGACATAGGCATAAGTGCCCGAACCAGAGAATGGGGTCGTTGAAGATCCGGAAATAACCAGTTGACCCGTGCCTTGTAAATCTGCGGAAACCGTCGTAAAAGTATTACCGGGAGTGGTCGAAACATATTCTAAATACTGAGTCTCATAAGTCATTCCGATCAACGTTGATGATAACGACTTTCCTTCCGTATCAATGTTAACCGTAAAGACGACATTCTGTCCTCTCACCAGCTCGCCGGACGGAGCAATTAAATCAAAAGTCGTCGCCAAGGCAAAACCAGGAAACATTAAAACACCCAAAAATAAAAAGGCCGCTACTATAATTTTTTTCATATTTACTATAACTTACTTACATCATACTTTAAATCATTATCTCTTTTCAATATTAAAAAGCGGACCCACAATTGAAATGTTTGCGGGCGCACGCAAATTAAATCTATTTTTGAATTCATCTCCTCCAAATCTTTCTTCTCTGCCATTTTCAACTATTACTATTTCCGTTGTCCTTCCGCCTCCAAAATCTACACCAGTTATCCTTACATCTGTAACATTATTAAAAGGATTACTTAACATTGATTTTACTTTATCTGGACTCCAGTTTTCTTTACCCACAGGATTTGGTTTATCTATTTGATAAAGATTATCGGTGGTTCCAGGGTCTTTTTTTACAAGTAAAAGGGTATTGGTAATATCTGCTACTTCTGATGGACGAAGCCAGGCAGATTTTCCATAATCTCCCCGAGAACCTTGAGCAGTATAAAAACATTTTGATTCTTTATCATAAGCGTTTGCGTTTAGATCAGAAAAACTACCAACTCCGGTAGATGTGTCGGCAAAATTTTTTGTCCAAGATGTGCCTCCTCCCCAAACTTCGGCTGAGGTATGAGTATAACCTCCAAAGGTAGAGGCAAACCACGCTTTAATCGGCTGCCCGCCCACAACCATTACCTTACCCTTTGTTGCGTCAACCGCCTCATTCCATCTCCCGCCTTTTTCATTATCCTGAAACACTTGACAGTCTTGTGAATCGCAAATAGATCCTGCCCCATTGTTTGTATATGCCATAGCAAATGATCGGGCGGCAATAGCCTGCGCTTTTAATGCCTCCATATTCCAGTCTGCAGGCATTTCATAAATTCGTTTTACGTAGTCTTCCAAAGAATAATCCGGGCTGTGGCCATCAACTCTTATTCTTGCGTCCATGTCTTGAAAGGAATCAAAATTATAATACGCTCTCAAAATATTTTCATAGCTTTGTCCTGAATCTGCCCTTCCTTTTGCGCCATATTGGTTTAAGCCGACTCTGTGGGGAATTCCGTATGTATAAAAAGCAAAGCCAGTCCCAAACCCAGGATCTAGGGTTCTGTCATCAACACATTGAATTGCCGAACTTGCTGATCGGGAAAGATTTAATCCGGCAATTCTACTAGCGATGAGTTGTTGTTGCCTTGCGGTAAGAGTTGCGATTTCCTGTTTTGTGTTAGTAATTTCTTTGGCAATAATTTGGGATTGTTTATCAACTTCTATTTTTAATCTTGCTAGTTCCAGTTTTTCCGCCTCCAGGTTTTTTTTAATTTCTTCTAAGTTCTTTACATACAAAACGATCTTGATGATAGTTCTTTTATCCTCGTCGACAATTGATTTTTGATAAAAGATTTTTCTTAAGGATGCCGACAGATCATCCGCCACCAAAACACTAAAAAAAAGGGTGGAGTTTTTATTGACATTTTTATAATATGATTTTGCCCTCTCATTAAGAAGTTCTTTTTGGTAAGTCAGAACCTGTTCTCCTTTTTTTACTTCTATTTCTTTTTGGTTTATTGCCAGCTCCAAGCTGCTTAACCTGCTTTTTATACCATTTAGCTTTATATTTAAACTTTGATAATCCACCTCTTTGCTACTTAAATCTTTTTTTAATAAATTTAAGGCATTATTAATATCATCTAATTCATCTGCCTTAACTATTATCATTGCAGACAAAAATAGGACCAATAAAAATAACCCAGTAAAAAACTTCTTCATAGAATCATTATAGTATTTTTTTGCTATACTAAAAATGTGAAAAAAATACTCATATTTATTTTGGTTTTTTTCTTATCGGCTAATGTCATTGGTAGTGTTTCAGCTCAAGCACCAACGGTTGATCCTAATGCTCCCCGCTATACCGCCTGTGATCTTTGTGGTTATTGTCCACCCAATCCGGCCCCACAAAGTTGGCCTAAATGTAGAGAGTGCCTTTATCCGCTTGCCTTAGAAGATCCCACAACAAAAGACACTTTAATCGTTGATCCTGAAACCAATCTTGGTCCATCTCCAGCGCCAGGTAAACAATATACTTTTTTAGGTTGTATCGGAGGATCCGGTAGTTTTGAAGAGGAAGGGGCTGCCGGCGGCGTTATCCAATCGCTTTTAAATATTGTTTTTTCCATATCCGGCGGAATTGCCTTTCTTTATCTTTTATATGGCTCGTTTATTATCGTTACATCTCAGGCCAATCCGGAAAGACTCAATTACGGAAAAAGGGTGGTTTATGGGGCAATTGCCGGCTTAATCTTTGCTATCGGCTCCGTCTTTATTGTTAAATTTATTGCTACCGGAGTGTTAAAAATACCGGGATTTGGAGAAAGTGTCCCTTAATCTTATTTCTTGTCCGTTTTTCTCAAAAAGCTTCCTGCCAAAACCCCTGATAAAAGTGCCGGGATGAATAAAGTAGGTAAACCTGTTGCGGGAATTGATTTGGGTGTGGACGAACCAGAAGTTTGATTGTACGATTTATAATCACTGCTTCCGTTAACTCCTGCTTCGATTTTGACCGTTGAAGATGGTTTCTGAGTTGGGTTCGGGGTTTGAGTCGAGGTGGGACTGGCGGGGTTGGAAAAAACAAAAAATCCTTCGCTCTTTTTTTCAATTGGTGTTGGGGTTACGACTAAGGTTGAGGCTGGTTTTTTTTTCAGATTGATCTTGCCGGTAATTACGGCCAAAAAAACCAAGACGACTACAAGGCCTAATACGAAAGAAATTACTTTATTAAAACTATCCATATAGTATATATTATAGCATACAATTGACAGAGTTCAACTTTATTAGTATTCTAATATGTATGAACGAAAATCCTCAAGTAATATTTTCCTGGAAAGCGCCATTGAGGCCGTATAAAAAACGCTCTGCCCTGATTATCAGGTTTTATTTAACAGTCGCCCTGCTTTTATCTTTAATAATGTTTTTTTTCGGCGATAAAATACTTTTAATTCCAATTTGGGCTTTGGTTTTTATTTTTTATGTTTTAACAGTTACTCCACCACCTGATGTAGAAAATAAAATCACCACTTTTGGTATCGATGCTGCCGGAGTTACTTTACGCTGGGAAGCTCTTTCCCATTTTTATTTTGGAAAAAGATTTGGTTTTTACACCCTAACGATCGTTTCCCAGTCGCCCTACTATTATCATGCCTATATGGTCGTCCCAACCGAACAAATGAAAAAAAAACTGATCACGATATTATCCTCCCACCTTCTATACCAAGAGGCTCCGCAAAAAACTATTGCCGATAAAATGCTGGATTGGGTTTCTCTCCTTGTCCCCGATGAAGAAGAGGTGGCTATTGAAGAAGATCTTCAAGCCGTTTCTGAAAAATTGAGGCAGGCATCTCTTTAATTCCAAAAATTCTCCCCCAGGACAAGACACCTTCATCGCTGGTGACCAAAAAACCGTCAATTTCCTTAGAAAGAACAATTAAATCTAAATCGGCGACCGAGTCTAAAAAACCTGTCCGGGTCGCATTGCGGTAACGATCCCTAAAATTTTTTATAAATTTGCCAATAGCGATTTGGAAATCTTTTTTTGACTCGGTCTTCCGGCCGGCCATCACCTCTCCTGTCTTAACAATTTCTTCCTCGGCTATATTAAGGCCGCGGTAACTGCGGATGCGGACATCCTCAATCAAACGATAAAAAATTTGACTGGAAAAACTTATTGTTGAGGGGCTGGGGGACTTTATATTAACTACCGATAGAAAATTTTTTATAAATTCCTGGTCTTTTTTTTCAAAGAAACTCAAAAACTCGTCAACGATCCGTGGCCGCATATAAAAATTAGCCTGGTTATTTTTTTTAAATTTTTTAATTATCTCCGTTAGTTTCACCACGATCGCCTCGGTGGTTTTCCCCATCTCTAAACCTGCGCCAATATTAAAAAAAAGGTTGGTGTCTAAAATAAAATTTTCCATATTATTCTTGAATTCTCACCGGCATGATAATGTGAAAAAAATTGTTAACTCCTTCTATTTTAAAAACTACAGGGGCATCTGACCTTAATAATTCTATGGTAATTTTTTTCTTGGAGGCGCAGTTCAAAAAATCAATTAAATATTTATAATTGAAGGCAATTTTTTGGGCTTCGCCTTCAATTTTTGCCTCCTGATAGACAACATCTTCTTCATCCCTCCCTACCTTAGGGATAAATTTTACCAGATCCTTTTCTACGTCCATAATAATAATATTGGAAAACTCTTTTGCAAAAATAGAAACCAGTCTTACGCTTCTCAAAAACTCATCAGCGTCTATTGTGACGGTGGTTTTTTTCTCGACCGGGATCACTTTTTCAAACGGAGGATACTCACCCTCAATCATCCGAACATAAATGTCGTTGTCTCCGATAAAAAAAGCCAAAAGCTTTTCGCTTTCCAAGTAGCTAAATTCTATTTCCTTCTCATTATTAATAAGCCTCTGTGTGTTTGATAAAAAACCGGCTGGAATAATCATTGAAGAAAAAGGCAGGTCCTTTCTTAGTGTTAAAAGAGATAGCCTAAATCCGTCAGTGGTCACCAACTGAAGATCTTCGTCGTTAGTAACAAAATTAACCCCGGTTAAAACCGGTCTTGTTTCGTCGGTTGAAGCGGCAAAAAGAAGGAAGGGGAGGCTTTCTTTAAAAAAAGAGGTTTTTATTTTCTGCTTTTCCCCAGTTTTTTCTGGAGGAAAAGGAAATTCTTGATCAGAAAAAAGGGGAAACTGGCCTTTTATTTTTCCCTGACTGATAATAATGGCCTTTTCCTTTATCTCTATCTCTACTTTTGCTTCCGGTAGAAGGGATAAAAACTCAATTACTTTTTTCGGTTCAATAATTATTTTGAACCTGTTGCTGTTTTCTAACTTTAAAAAGGAGTGATAATAATAGTTTAGGTCGGTAGAATAAAAATGAACAATGTTATTTTCCCCCTTAAGGCATGCCCCCTGAAGAGAGGTTGAAGAGGTTAGCCGGGAAGAGGAAAAATGAGAAGCTGTCTCAAGTTTCTCTAAAAGTTCATGCTTTTGTAAAAGAATCTTCATTGTTATTGTTTTTACTTTATTTATAGTAGTAATAGAGTGTGTGTATAAGTGTATAAAAAAGAGAATAGATTTTCAAGACAAAAAGAATTAATAAAAAAAGAAGTGGAAAAGTAGTGGAAGTTATGTTGACTGAAAGAGGGATTGGGTGATTGTGTCGACCTCTTTTTTTAAATTTTGATCGCGCAAAATGAGATTACTTATTTTTTGTTTGGCGTGAAGGGCGGTGGTGTGATCTTTTCTGTTTAAGGTTTCCGCCACTTTACTCAGGGTTAACCCCAGCTCTTTTTCAAGAAGGTACATGGCTATCTGTCGATAAAAGGCGATTGAGGCCGCCCGAGAGGAGCTTTTAAGATGAGACTGCTTGACATTGTAAAAAGAACAGACCGTTTTAATCACCTCGGACGGATTTACTCTTTTTCTTCTTTCTTTATTGTCTTGAGAAAAAAACATCTCAACCGCCTCGAGGTCTATTCTCTCCTTGATTCCTAAAACCTTGGCATAAATAGAAAGAAGAGCCCCCTCAAGCCCCCTACAGTCGGTCACCCTTTCAGCAATAATTTTAGCCGCCTCAATATCAATCTCTATTTTTTTTTCTTTTGCCTTTATTAATAATATGGCCGATCTTAATTCAAAATCAGGAGGTTGAATGTCTACGGTCAATCCACCTAAAAATCTGGAAAGAAGACGGTCTTCTAAGTTTCTAATGTCTGAAGGCGGCCGGTCCGAAGTAAGTATAATCTGTCCGCCAGCTGAAGCGATTGAGTTGAAGGTATGAAAAAATTCTTCTTGAACGGCGTTTTTGCCGGCAATAAACTGGATATCATCAACAATAAGAAGACTTAGATATCGATATTTTCTACGAAAGCGAGAGGTGGACCTTTCTCTTATTGATTCAATTAGCTCATTGGTGAAATTATCTCCAGGACAAAAATAAATCCTTTTGTTTTTATCTGCTTCTAAAATTTTTTTGGCAATGGATTGGGCTAAGTGGGTTTTTCCAACACCCACTCCACCATATAAAAATAGAGGATTATATGCACTACCGGGGTTTTTAACAACCGCTTGAGAGGCGGCATAAGCAACCTGATTGGTTGAGGAGACGGCAAAGTTATCAAAATTATATTTATTATTTAGTCCTGATTTTATAAAAATATCTTCGATAGATGGTTCAAAAGAGAGAAGTGGAGGATCCGCCTTTTTTTTAGAAGGAGTTTTGATTATAAATTCTATTTCAACCTTTTTTTGGGAATGATCAAAAAAGGCACTCTCAATTTCGGCAGTTCGTTTTGCTAAAAATTCTTGAGCTCCAGGACTATTAACGGAAACAATAATTTTATTTTCTTTTAGTTCGATCGGGCCGGCATTTTTTAACAGGGGATACATCACCGGATTATTTTTTTTATTTTTTTCCAGTTTTTCTATAAACCCATCCCAGAAAGAAGATATTAAAGACATAATTTATCTATGTGGATAACTTATCCACAAATAATAAACAAGTCCACAAGGATTGTCAAGAACAAAATATTATCAAATTTGACTTATAAGTCTGATTAGACAAATAGGAGAAAGCCGAAAAATTATAGTTCGCCCAGTCCTTCTTTTTTCTGGATCTCTTCCTTAACAACGTTTAAGAAGCGTTCAGTTGAGGAAAGCCTACGGTGACCAACTAATTTAGCTATATATTCTACGGATGCCCCGTTTCTTAACTGATGAGCAATAAAAGTATTTCTAAAATCATTAACAGTCGCCTTTTCAATTCCCACCTCTCGGAAACAACGGGAAATAATTTGACGGATATTTCTAATCAATAAAGGATGTCCGGTTCGGGTAATAAATAAATATCCATCCTTATTTTGGTTAGAAGAACGGTCTTGAAGATAGTCATTAATTGATTTTTTTACCGCCTTATTTAGAGGAACATCACGAGCGGGAGTTTTTCCATATTGATTAATATGAATAGCTAAGTCCTTAATGTCCTCTACTTTTAATCCGGCCAATTCGCCTATTTTCATTCCGGTTTGAAGGAGTATTTCAACTAACGCATAGGTGTCAAAGAAAAAAAGTTTACTCATCTGTTTCTCC
>CAYQTP010000024.1:0-9931 GCA_964420475.1 uncultured Gammaproteobacteria bacterium | reverse complement strand
AAAACCTTGGCTGACATTTTATTTGGAAGTGAAGAGCTGATGATTAGATTTGATATGACGGAATTTATGGAAAAACATGAAGTAGCCAAAATGCTTGGAGCCCCTCCCGGATATGTAGGGTATGATGAGGGCGGAAAACTGACAGAACAGGTTAGAAGAAAACCTTATAGCGTCGTCCTTTTTGATGAAATCGAGAAGGCCCATCCCGACATTTTTAATATTTTATTGCAGATACTGGACGACGGACGTTTAACCGATAATAAAGGTCGGACGATTTCTTTTAAAAATACGGTGGTTATCTGTACCTCCAATCTCGGCACCAAATTAATTCAGGATGAAATGATAAAAAACCAGGCTAAAGATCCCGCCTTCGCCAAGGCTACGGCGGGCAAGCAAAAATCGAAAGTAGAAGATGATAAAGACAAAAATAAATTTATAGGGATAAAAAACAAAGTTATGGTTGAGTTGACCAAGTTTTTTAAACCGGAACTAATAAACCGTTTTGATGAGGTAATTGTCTTTGAACCGCTTCGATATCAAGATATGATTGAGATCGTCAAACTACAATTAAAAGGAATAATTAAATTAATTGAAGGTCAAGATATGGGGCTGGCCTATACCGATGAGGTGGTAAACGAAATAGTTAAAGCAGGCTTTGATCCGATATATGGTGCCAGACCTTTAAGACGGGCGATCCAAAAATTGATCGAAAATCCGATTTCTAATTTAATTATTGATGGTAAAACAAAATCGGGAGATCTGATCAGAGTAAGGGTTGATAAGGACGAATTGATTTTTGAGATCGAAAAAACCGTATTTCAACCGAAGACAACCAAAAAATATCATTGCCAGGCATGCGGTTGGGATTATGAAAATGAAATAATTGCAAATTCAACAGTAATTTGCCCGAAATGCGGTAAAAAAAATGAACAAACAACTCCTAAGTCAGTCGCTTAATTTTGGCAATCAAACAATCCAAGGCCCACTTGATAGCAGTGTTGATTCGCTAGGTGAAATTATCACCAGATCTTTAAGTTTTATTATGCCCATGGCGGGAATAGTTCTTCTTTTTGTTTTAATATCCGGCGGCTATGACTATATGATGTCGCAAGGTAATCCGGATAAAATAAAATCGGGTCAAGCAAAAATCACATCAGGGATCGTCGGATTCATTCTTTTAATACTTTCGTTCTTGATTGTCAGATTGATTGCTTTAATTTTTGGTCTTGGCGGTGGGATTTTTTAAGCTATAATATACCTATGCAAGAACCCCCGATTGTTATTTCCGTTGGCGGTAGTCTGATTGTTCCCAACGGCGGTATTAATACCGATTTTTTAATAAAACTAAACAAATTAATTAGAGAAGAAGTATCGAAGGGAAGACGTTTTCTATTAATTGCCGGTGGAGGAAAGTTATGTAGGCATTATCAAGATGCAGGTATAGCGGTCATAGGAAATTTAACCCAGGAAGATCTTGACTGGTTAGGAGTTCATGCAACTCATTTAAACGGACAACTTCTCAGAACGATATTCCAGGACATTGCCAATCCAAGGGTAATCCAACATTATGATAGAAAGCTGGAGAATTGGACAGAACCTATTGCAATCGGTGCCGGCTGGAAACCGGGTTGGACAACAGATTATGATTCGGTAATATTAGCGCGTGACCACAAGGCTAAGATTATAATTAATATGTCAAATATTGACTACGTCTACGATAAAGATCCGGCTAAATTTAATGATGCAAAGCCGATAGAAAAAATTACCTGGGATG
Organism: uncultured Gammaproteobacteria bacterium; assembly: GCA_964420475.1. Lineage (GTDB taxonomy): Bacteria > Patescibacteriota > Microgenomatia > UBA1406 > GWC2-37-13 > GWC2-37-13. The sequence goes on along the minus strand of CAYQTP010000024.1, from coordinate 8,157 downwards.
AAATGATTAAAATAGTCGGCGATAAACATTCATCAGGAATCAACGCTCCCTTTGATCCGATTGCCACAAAACTTGCTAAAGAACTTAAATTAACGGTTGTCATCGCCAACGGTAATGATATGCATAATATCCAAAAAATTATTAATAAAGAATCTTTCAAGGGAACAGTCATAAGCTCATGATTCTTAAATCAATCTCTTTTTACCACTTCCGAAATTTTGACAAAAAACAGTTTAAAATCAATCCTAATTTAACGGTAATATTTGGAAATAACGCTCAGGGAAAGACCAACCTGCTCGAAGGAATATATTTTATTTTAAAAGGTGAAGGTTTTCGGGAAAGCAAAGAAGAACAACTGATTATCTTTGATCAGTTAAACAGCTTCGTTGAAGCAAAATTGACAGATAGAAAAACCAAGGACATCTTAAATATAAGAATTGATTTAACTAAAAACGATTTAGGTTTGAATAAAACATATTTTTTAGAGAAAACAAAAAAAGGACGCTATTCATACTTAAAAAACTTAATAACAATCGTATTATTTTCTCCGGAGCAAATAGAAATAATCGATAGGACAATGTCGATTCGGAGAGAATATTTCGATAAATTTTTATCCGGAATTGATTCGGAATATAAAAAACGATTAACCAATTATAATCAGGCATTAAGAAAAAGAAATAAAATTTTAGACTTCGGTTTTAACAATCAAAATATCAGGCAGGAATTGGATTTCTGGAACAAATATTTGATTGATCAAGGATCATATTTGATCAAAAGAAGAAGGGAATATATAAAGTATTTGAATTCAAATAAAATTATTGATTCAAAAGAATTTTTAATTGAATACAAAGAAAATACTTTCAGTTTAGATCGTTTTAATCAATACCACGATAAGGAATTATTAATCAGAAAAACATTGATCGGGCCCCATCGGGATGAATACCATATTTATATGATCAATAAATCTCTGGCCAAAAAAGATATTCATATGTACGGATCAAGAAGTGAACAGCGATTAGGTTTATTTTGGCTGAAGATTAACGAATTAAAATATTTAGAATCTTTTTATGGAAAAAAGCCCATTTTATTACTGGATGATATATTTTCGGAGTTGGATCACTATAATCAAAAACTAATATTTAATTTAATCGGCAATTATCAAACAGTAGTTACTTCAACAGAAAAAGAAGTAATTAAATTAATTAATCTTTCTGATGACGCCTCTTACGATACCATAAATTTGTAGGTCATTCCGCGGGTAGAAAGGCGGATATTTTGGATTGGCCGCTTCCAGATAATTAATATGTTTTCTCCGGTCAGTTTTTAAAATTTTTAAAGTCCATTCATTATCAATCTGAGCCAGAACAATGCTGCCGGAAAGAGCATCTTTTTTTCTTTCAATAATAACGATGTCACCTTCAAAGATTCCAACCCCTATCATTGAATCACCTGAAACCTTAAGAAGAAATGAAGTCTGCGGATTCTCGATTAAATAATCATCAATGGTCAGATAATCTTTATTTTCCTCAGCGAGAATTGGAAAGCCTGCTTTGATAATCCCCAAAAAAGGCAAAGCAAAGAATTTTTTGGTGGGGGAAAGTTTTTTACTGTCTTTTTCAATAAATCCAAGATTAATCAATTTATTAATTATCTTAAAAACGGCATTTTTTGAAGATATATTAAACAGTTTAAGCATCTCTGAGTAAGAAGGCAGACGTCGAAACCGGCGGTAAAATTTTTTAATGCTTGAAAGCCTATCATTGATCATATAAAACCATTATAGTAAACATTTGTTCACTATGTCAAGTGATTATTTATCATACCATTCTTCATGAAGTGTGATCTTGCTGGAAGAGTCGATCATTAAGTATTGTCCATAGCCGTAAAGATTGATTCCGGAACAGGCAAAGCGATTTTTTTCGTCAACTTCTCCAAAATGATTATGTCCGATGATATAAAAATCATTTTTATCAGGTTTATATAGTTTTTTTATTCTTACTCTCGATATGTTATTGGTCCAGCCATATCTAAAATCTAAAAATTTTTTCTTAAAAATAAATGTTAAAAGATAATGTAATGCATGAGTTAAAAAAACCAACCAGGTTAAATAGGGTTTAGTAAAATCAATATAATAATCTGGTGTTTTTCTAATATTTTGTCCGTGCTCAAAGATATAATTTCTATCATTTAGTTTAAGTTCTAGTCGGTAAGTTTGTTTGACAGAAAACAAATCAACTCGATTATCAGAATATTCTTTTTTATCGTGATTACCGTAAATATAAACAGCATTTTTATTTTTTAAAAGAGGAAAAAGTTTATTCCATCGAGAATTGACAAAACGGTTAAAATTAAGCATATAGGCATCAAAGAAATCGCCATTGATAATTACTTTATCTGCAGAGTTGACAATCTTTTTTAGATAGTTAAATTTTTTTTGATTAAAAGGTAAATAGAGGTGTGTGTCTGAAAAGACAAGAATATTCATAATTTAAGACTTTATTTTTTAAGCATCTCCGCGATGACGTTCTTTGGTACCTCTTCATAATGTGATGGCTCCATGTAGGGAACACCCCGGCCTTCGGTCAATGACCTGATTATCGTAGCGTAACCGGAAAGCTCCGATAGGGGAACATGGCTTTTGATGACGACGGCCCGGCTTCTTTTTTCCGTTCCTAAAATCTTACCTCTTCTTGAAGATATGTCACCAATAACAACACCCATAAAAGCTTCAGGAATAGTCACTTCCAGTTTCATTATTGGTTCAACTAAGGTTGGTCCCGCCTGTTTTACTGCGCTTTGCAGGGCCATTGATCCGGCGATTTTGAAAGCAATATCTGACGAGTCAATATCATGATAAGTTCCGTCAACCAAAGTCACTTGAAGATCGGTGATGGGATAACCTAAAAGAACTCCTTTTTCCGAAGCTTCAATAACACCTTTTTCGACGGAAGGAATAAACTCGGAAGGAATAGAACCGCCTTTAATTTTGTTGACAAATTTTAATCCTTCGCCCCGGGCGAGCGGCTCAATATTTATTATGCAGTGTCCATATTGCCCGTGTCCTCCGGTTTGTTTAATATATTTAGCTTCAACATCTTCAACGGCTTTTGTAACGGTTTCTTTATAGGCGACCTGCGGTTTTCCAACTGTGACGTTCATTCCCATCTCTCTTTTCATCCGGTCAACTAAAACCTCCAGATGTAATTCACCCATCCCAGACATTATGGTTTGATTGGTTTCATGATTAACTTTAACTCTAAAAGTCGGATCTTCTTCAGCCAGTCTTTGCAGAGAATAAGATAACTTTTCTTGATCGGCTTTAGTTTTCGGCTCAATTGCCAAGGATATAACCGGTTCGGGAAAAGTAATCTGTTCAAGAATAATCGGATAATTTGGATCAGCTAAAGTATCACCGGTTTTTGAATCTTTTGGTCCGATGACAGCAATAATCTCACCGGCATAAGCTTTGTCAATCTCCTCGCGGTTATTGGCATGCATCAGTAAAATACGGCTAACTCTTTCTTGCTTACCCCGGTTGACATTATAAACATATGAACCGGATTCCAATATACCGGAATAAATTCTGATATAGGTCAGTTTTCCAACGTGGGGATCAAGTTGGATTTTAAAAGCCAGACCGGTAAACTTTTCCTGTTGATTAAGGGCTCTTTCTTCCTCTTTTTGAGTAAGAGGATTTATTCCTTTTATTTTTTTTAGATCAAGCGGAGAGGGGAGATAATCGACGATGGCATCCAAAACCGGCTGAACGGCTTTATTACGCAGAGATGTTCCACAGTAAACAGGAACGATTTTATAGGCAATTGTAGCTTTTCTTAAAGTTGACTTTAGTTCATTAATCGTTATTTCTTCACCGTTTAAATATTTATTTAGAAGGGTATCATCATGTTCGGCAATTTGCTCAACCATTTTTGATCGAGCCTTGGCCACTTTATCTTTAATATCAGCCGGGATCTCCGAAGTAACCGTGTATTTAATTCCCTGAATGTCTTGATCCCAAATTTTAGCTTTTAAGTCAAGAAGATCAACAACTCCTTTAAAATCAGATTCTTTTCCGATGGGAACGGTCATGATTATCGGATTGGCACCCAATCTTTCTCTTATCTCTTCGACTGTTGCTTCAAAATTAGCTCCAAGCTTATCCATTTTATTAATAAAGCAGATACGAGGAACTTTATATTTATCAGCTTGGCGCCAGACTGTCTCTGATTGACTCTGGACTCCTTCTTCGGCATCAAAAACAACTACTCCGCCGTCTAAAACTCGAAGTGATCTTTCGACTTCAGCCGTAAAATCAACGTGGCCGGGAGTATCGATGATATTAATTCTTGTGTCGTTCCAAAAAGTAGTTGTAGCAGCTGAAACAATCGTAATTCCTCTTTCCCGCTCTTGAGGCATCCAGTCAAGTTGTGTCGTTCCCTCATCAATGTCTCCAATTTTATAAGTACGTCCGGTATAAAAAAGAAATCTCTCGCTGGTCGTAGTTTTACCTGAATCAATATGGGCAATAACACCAATATTTCTAATTTTATCTAGAGCAACATTACGATTTTTAGTGATAACAGATTGTTGGGCCATAATTATAGGAGCTTACCATTTAAGGTGAGCAAACGCTCTATTAGCTTCGGCTAATTTTTCGGTTTGTTGTTTTTTTGCTACAGCCGGTCCTTGATTTTTAGAGGCTTCGATAATTTCGACCAATAGTTTCTTATCAAATGTATGGAATTCTTTATTTGGACGTGATTTGGCTGCGTCAATAATCCAGTTCAAAGCTAGCTTTAGTTTTCTTTCGCGTCTAACTTCAATTGGCACCAGATATGAGGCGCCACCGAGTCTACGGGGTTTGACTTCGTGGATAGGGGAAACATTTTCGATCGCTTGATGTAACAATTTTAAAGGTTCATCCGACTGTTTTTTTAATTCATCAAAAACTTTATAGACAATACCTTCAGCGACAGATTTTTTTCCATTAATCATTATGTAATTAATTAATTTCGCTACTTCCACACTATTAAAAAGTTTATCTTTTTTAACCTGTCTTTTTTTATAACTATGTCTTGGCATGATAAAAAATATTAAATATTAAATATGGTTATGCTGATTTGACCTGTGGTTTCTTAGTACCGTACTTTGATCTTGAGGTGACTCTCTTATCAACTCCGGCCGTGTCAAACTTTCCTCTGACAATATGATATTTGACACCCGGAAGATCTTTTACTCTTCCTCCTTTAACAAGAACAATTGAATGCTCGGCTAAATTATGACCGACCCCTTGAATATAGGCGGTTACCTCCATTTTGTTTGATAATCTGACCCTGGCCACCTTTCTTAAGGCTGAGTTTGGTTTCTTCGGTGTCATAGTTTTAACAACAGTACAGACACCGCGTTTAAGAGGATTATTAGTTTTATTATATTTTCTTTTTAATGAGTTAAAGCTCATCTTAAGAGCAATTGATTTTGACTTTCTAATTCTATTTTTCCTCTTCTTTTTTATCAGTTGGTTTATGGTCGGCATATTGATTAGTAAATTTACCGTAATATTTTCCAATTAACTCTTCAGTCACTGGAATTAATCTGCCAATTATAACATTTTCCTTTAATCCTAACAAGTAATCTGTTTGGCCCTTGATAGCGGCAGAAGAGAGAACACTGGTTGTCTGTTCAAACGATGCGGCTGATAACCATGAATCGGTATGGATAGCGGCTCGTGTAATTCCAAGAATGGACACTTTTCCGGTCGCCGGTCTTTCCCCTTTAGCCAAAACCCGTTTATTTTCTTCACCGAAACGAATCTTTGAAACAACCTCATCCTTAATCAGAGAAGTATCACCTTCATCTTCAACAATTACCTTATCGCTCATTTTTCTGATAATTACCTCAAAATGTTTATCATGAATAGGAATTCCCTGAGATTCATAGACGTTTTGAATTTCATCTAATAAATAAATTTGGGCAGATCGCAGTCCCTTGATCGCTAAAATATCGTCAATATCAAGATAACCTTCTGATAAAGGGGTCCCAACACCGATCAGATCATTATCTTTTACTTTAAGTTTCTGCGCCTTAGGAATAGTAAATTTTTGTTCCTGAATGGTTGATTCTTTATTGCTTGAGGTAATTGTGATGTTATAGATTTCCTTTTCCGTGTCTTCAATAATTGATACTTTCCCGGAAATTTCGGCAATCGGGGAAACTATTTTTGGAGTTCTGGTTTCAAATAATTCTTCAACTCTCGGCAGACCCTGAGTCACGTCGGATATTACAATTCCACCGAAGTGTCTGACTCTCATGGTCAGTTGAGTGCCTGGTTCGCCGATTGATTGAGCAGCCATCACCCCGACCGGAACCCCAATTTCAACCGGTTTATTGTTAGAAAGATCAGTTCCATAGCATTTTTGACAGACTCCGTAAGTAGAATTACAGTAAAGAGGGGAGCGGACTGTAATTTTGTTAATCTTATTTTTTTCTATTAGATCTATTTTTTCACTATTAATCAGTTCGTTAGCTTTAATGATAATTTTTTTATTTTCGCCATAAAGATCATTAAGAATATAGCGATTTTTTATTCTTTCCTTAAATTTATCTCCTCTAGAAGAATTGGTTGAAATAGTTAGTCCTTCTTTGACCTGGCAGTCTTCTTCGCGGACAATCATGTCATGAGAAGTGTCAACTAATCTTCGAGTTAAATAACCGGCATCGGCGGTTTTCAAGGCTGAGTCGGTTAAACCTTTTCTTGCCCCTCTGGCCGAAATCACATATTCAAAGATTGATAAACCTTGACGATAATTAGATTTAGTGGGGACTTCAATGATTTTTCCCATCGGGTCAACCACAAGTCCCTTCATCGCTGCCAACTGTTTTAGTTGCTCTTTCGAAGCTCTCGCACCACCGGATTTAATAATTATTTTTACCGGATTTTCTTCATCAAGCGCATTCCATGTTTTATCAGCTAATTTTTCTGTAACATCAATCCAAAGTTTATTAGAGTAACGTCTTTTTTCTTCAGAGGTTAATAATCCCTGTTCAAAATTTTTAGTAATTTTTTTAATTTCATCTTCAACCTTATCAATAATATTTTTCTTTTCCGGAATTATCTGACAATCAAAAATTGAAAGTGACAGTCCGCCGGCAATAGTTGAAGCCCAGAATCCAATCTCTTTAAGTTTATCGATTAATTGACCGACTTTTTCATTATCAAATATTTTCATAGCGGCAACAACAATATTCTTTAGGTCAGATGCTTTAACTTCTTGATTAATAAAACGAAGTTCAATTGGCAGACTCTGATTAAAGATTATCCGTCCTACGGTTGTTTTAATAATTTTTCCGCCTATATTTACGTTTATTGGCTGACGGAGCATTATCTTATTAACCGCTTGAAATCTCACCGCTTCATTTTCAGTTGCAAAAAATTTTAAGTCTTCGGCATTTTCAATATCCAGATGACTATCGATCGTTGTTAAATAATAGCAGCCAAGTGCCATCTCTTTGTTTGGAAGAACAATGGGCGATCCGTCGGATGGTTTAAGCAAGTTGTGATAAGGGAACATTCTTTGTTTCACTTCATCGATTGACTTGCTTGATAATGGTAAAAATACACCCATAGCATCACCATCAAAATCAGCATTATAACCGGAGCAAACGGCAGGATGAAGTCTGATAGCGTGATCGTCGGTAAGGACAGGATAAAATCCCAAGATAGAAAGTTTATGTAAAGTTGGTGCGCGGTTAAGAAGGACGGGATGATCTTTAGTAATTTCCTCCAGAATGTCATAGACAATCGGTTCCTTTTTTTCCAAAAATAATTTAGCACTTTTTATGTTGGGAGCTAATCCGCGGATAATAATTTCATGAAGCAGATAAGGTTTAAATAATTCTAGAGCCATATCCTTAGGAAGGCCGCATTGGTTAAGATTTAATTCTGGACCAACAACAATGGTTGATCGGCCCGAATAATCAACCCTTTTTCCTAATAAATTTTGACGGAAACGACCCTGTTTTCCTCTTAAAATATCTGATAAGGACTTTTGTACTTTCGTGGCCGCTCCGGTGGTCCGGCTTTTACCTCGGGATTTTTGTAAATCAATCAAAGAATCGACCGCTTCTTGCAACATTCTTTTTTCATTTCTTAAAATAATT
>CAYQTP010000023.1:9689-10041 GCA_964420475.1 uncultured Gammaproteobacteria bacterium | reverse complement strand
GGCGGTAATGGAGGCGGGGGAGCAACACCAACATCCCCGAACTCTGGTGGAGGCGGAGGTGGAGGTGGTGGTGCCGGTGGTTGTGGAGCAGCAAGTTGTGTCAAAGCGAGCTCAGGAGCCGCCGGAAGCGCTGCAGTAAGTGGAAGTAATACTACAGGTGGAAATGGGGGGCAGGGTGATGGGTCGTTCGGCGGTATTTATGGTACTGGTGGAACAATAAATAATCCTGGAAATCCGGGAACTGGTGGTACCGAGTGGGATGCTAGCCACGGTTCTGGTGGTGGAGGCGGTGGTGGAGGTGGTGGTGGCAGCGGTAGTAATGGTCAAAGTGGCGGCGCATCTGCGAGTTATG
>CAYQTP010000023.1:4437-9637 GCA_964420475.1 uncultured Gammaproteobacteria bacterium | reverse complement strand
AATCTGGTATTGGTGGCGCCGGAGTATCTGGTTATCTCGGTTTGATTGCCTATAACTATACACCACCATCAGGTCCGACTAACGATCAACTAATGCGTCATGGAAAATGGTTTAACTCAAGCGGAGTAAAACAACCATTTACTTTCTAATAAACTAACAGTTACAAAAAAGGAAGAAATATATTATCATTAATCATTGAATATTTATGTTAAAAAATAAAAAAATCCGGATTTTTTTAATTTCAGTTTTTGTAATTTTTTTGTCAATTTCTTCTCTCTTTTATTTATATAAAAATAATCAAAAACCGACTAATCCAATAAATAGGCAACCAACATCTATAGAATCAGAACTAGAATCGTTATTAAAAAAAGTTAACCGGATCATTGTTCTCCCGGAGGGAGAAGTTCCGACAGTTGCTACCGTCACCGACAAAAATAAAGTCAACAACCAGCAATTTTTTGCCAGATCGGAAAATGGAGATAAAGCGCTTATCTATACTAAAGCAAAGAAGGCATTTTTATATCGGCCATCGGCCAATAAAATAATTGAAGTAATGCCAATTAATATTGAATCATCTGCTTCTGCCAAAATCTTAGTTCAACCAACTTCTTTTTTAACATCTGAGCCGGCAACCACTTCACCGACTTTATTACCTACATTAACCAATGATTAATATTTTCATATTTATATTTGGCACCGCTGTCGGGTCTTTTTTGAATGTTTTGATCGACCGGCTGCCTAAAGACGAGTCGATCAACGGCCGTTCCCACTGTGATTACTGCAGGAAAAAAATCGCCTGGTATGATATGTTTCCGGTACTGTCATTTTTTATTTTAGGCGGGAAGTCAAGATGTTGCAAAAAAAAGTTAAGCTGGCAGTATCCGCTAATTGAAATAATTACAGGAATATCATTTCTTTTAATTTTTAATTTTAAATTTCAAATTTCTAATCAATTTTTAATTTTAAATTTTATAACTTTAATAAGTTATTTTGGTTTGATTTCCTGTTTAATCGTCATCTTTGTTTCCGACCTGAAGAATCATTTGATTTCCGACTATATTTTATTAGCTTTATTTACTTTTTCTTTGCTTTTTCATTTAACTAATTCCAACCAATTTCAACTATTTTTAACTAATTTCATACCATCAGCTTTAATTGTCGCCCTGCCAATTTTTCTCATTTATTTTATTTCGAAAGAAAAAGCTATGGGCTTGGGCGATGTCTATCTGGTTGCAATTATGGGATTTTTACTTGGTTGGAAAGCCGGATATATTGCTCTATATATCGCATTCGTTACGGGCGCAATATTTGGATTAATTGCGATTTTGTTGAAGAATAAAAAACTGAAAAGCAAAGTTGCCTTCGGACCATTTTTGGTAATCGGAACAGTGACAATGTTGTTTTGGGGGGGAAAAATTTTGGAAATGATAATGAAAATATACAGTTTTTGATTTCTAACTTTTTAACTTATGTTAATCATCGGTGTTGTCGGCCAGATCGCATCCGGTAAAGGAATATTGGTCAAATACTTGATCGAAAAACTGAATTTTATTTCCTTCTCTCTTTCTTCGATCCTTCATAATGAACTAAAAAAGAAGAAAATAAAAAAATTCACCCGCAAAACCCTGCAGGATATGGGTGATAGTTTGAGAAAACGGTCCGGAGATGATATTCTGGCCCAGCTGGCTATCAAAAAATTACTGGCTCAGGGAGAAAAACACGTCGTTATCGAGGGAATAAGAAATCCGGGCGAGATTGAGTTTTTGAAAAAAAAACCCAGTTTTATTTTGATCGGAGTCAAAGCCAAACGCGAACTGCGCTTTAAAAGATTGCTTTCCCGCGGTAAAGAATGGGACCCTAAAAATTACAACGATTTTATCAAGGTTGATAAGCGCGATCTGGGAATCGGTCAAGACAGGTCAGGCCAGCAGGTAGCGAAGTGTTTGGCCTATTGCGACTTTGTTTTAACCAACAATTCCAACGTCCGTGAGTTTGAGGAAAAAGTGGAAAAGTTGATGAGAAAAGTATTTAAATTGAACAGGAATTAAAAAATTTCTACTCAAGAAAAAACTGTCGGAATAAAGTTAATTCTTAATTGGTTACATTAATTATTTATTTTTTATTCAGAATCTTGGTTATTATATGTAAATAAACGAGAAAAATAATCTGTAACATTATCATTTTTTACGTAACAATCGAGAATTTTCAATAATTCTGTATCATCTAATACCCAAATTTTGTATTTATCTTTTTCAATTCTTCCTAAAGCGCTAATAGCATTCTTAGTAAGTTTTTTAAATCGAGTTAAAATAACACCAAATTTTCCAATTGGTGAACCGAGATAATACCATAGTTGAGTCACATGTTCCTTTTTAATTTTACTACCTATGTTTTTACATTCGAAAATAATAGATTCTGCTTGATAACTAGACTTTAATAAGTTCCAAACACAGTTTGGGTGTGTGTCAAGAGGTGAATTTTTTAATGAAAAATCACGTCTTTTTGAGGAAGATAAATTTTTGTGCTGGGGAATTATTTGGAATTCTTTAAATGAATTCGCAAATGTAAGCTCGATAATTTCTTTACAGATAGTTTCATATTTATCGCCATTGATTTTACCTATTTTACCTTTTCCTCCTTTTGGACATTTTAAAAGTTTTGCTTCTAATTCATTTTTTTTATTTTTTCTAATAGTATATTTTTCCTTATTTTCAATAATCTGTTTTTCAGATTCGTCGATAATAGGTTTTGGTTGATCAAAAGAACTCTTTTCAACTGTTTTTTGAGTTATTGCCATAACTAAATTGACTCAATTAGAGAAATAATCTCATCTGTTTTTTTATCCATGACCATCGCATCAATATAAGATTTTTCCAATTCCTCAACTTTTTTACTTAACCAGTTCAATCCTTTTTTCTTGTCCTGTTGTGACATCCATTGTTTAAGTTTATTAACCGGTTCGAAAGAACCTTGGGATTTTAGATTGTTTACAAAAGCCGTTACAATTTTCCAAATGTAATAAACGTACGGACGGAGGTTTTTACTCTCGGGTTCTTTGAGTTTTTCAAATGAAAATTCTAAAAGATTAAAGAATTTTGGCAGGTATTTTATATTATTCAGTTCAATAAGAGGCCTAGCAAATGATAATGAATCCATTTCGTCCTCCAGAGGGCTTACCTGATGAGCTTCACCCATTACCGGTGGCACAAAAGGGGAGAGTCTTTTTTTCAATTCTTCAAAACGCCAATTTATTGCATCCTTATCTTTGTAAAGCTTAATCAAGTTGGCATTTGCGGTTTCAATAATTTTTTGATCCTTGTTTTTTCTAAATAGATCTAATAATTCTTTTTTATCAATCTTTTGTTCATCGTTCATACCAAGAAGCGTTAGAGCCTGTCTTTGGTCGTATTCGGATATAAATTGATCGTTAATAAAAGATTTAATGACCCTAACATAAGATTTTAATTTGATACCTTTATCGAGATATCTGTTTATTAACTCAATATAGGTATTGGGTAAAAAGTATCGGACGTGATTATTTTCTTTTTTAAGATAAATTAGATTAACAAATTGATCGAGCTCTTTATCGGTAATATTCGGGATTATCTCAAAAATAGTTTTTTCATCGTTATAGTAGGAAAAGGGAATAAAATCTATGATTTTTTGCCTATACTTAATGAGTTTTTTTGGAAATAATAGTTGTCCAACGCGCAAAATATTACCAAAATAATGAGTAACATTAGTAATCCGATAGTTTTTGTTCTCTGATCCGAGGTTATTTATAGTTAGTTGGATTTTCCGCGGATCGATTTTTTCCAAACCCTCTTCTGCAAGTTTTATAAGTCTTTTTCTTTCTTTGTCTGATTTAATCTGATCAATTAAAGTTTTATTGTTAAGGTAAAACTCAAAAACTTCTGGAAAATATTTTCCTGGTTCTGGTTCGAGGAGCCTTCCGAATTCGGCCATAATGCTTTTGTTGTGGCTTGTCTTTTCTTTTTCAAAGTTTTTGTCCTCGACTGGCTCCGGTAAAATCTTTTTGGATACGGCAAAATTGACGATTTGCCGGCCTTCCTTGAGCCGAAGATACTTCGCCCGCTCAATTACCATCTGTGCAATTCTTTTTCCCCTTTCATCCAAGTTTGAAATCTTATCCGTGAAGCTGATAAGATTATTTATGTTAATCAGGTAGATAAAAACATTGATGTAGTTAAACAGCATTCTTTGTCGTTTAGCCGCATCTTTTTCTTTTCCGATTTTATTAATTACTTCGAAAATATATTTGGGATCTTTTTTCTCGATGAACGATGTGATGCTGTTTATGAAATACGATTTTTCGGCTGTGTAAGAGATATGGGCATCGGAGGAAAAAGCTGTTCTGATAATATTCTTAAGTAATTTTAAAAGTTCTTTGTCGTCCGTTAACTTTTCAATTCTGTCTATCAAAACCCGATCGGCTTTCTCCTTGGCCGTATTGAAGATGGATTCGCGGTCCATGAATTTTTCAAGAAAATCCTTGTCAGCAGCGAATTTATTGAGCAAATATTTAAAGGCCTTTTTATCGGTGACTTCATAAAGACCGAAGCGTCCGTAAATGTCAATTTTTCCTTTTATTGCTTTTACGAGATAGTCGATGGTTTTAAGTTCATTCGGACCGGTTTTATAGCAGAATTGGATAAAAGCTTCCCTGACCAGGCTATCGGGATGTTCGAATGTCTTTTCGACCTTTTTATCTTTAATAAGACTCGGATCTTCGAATTTTTCCAAAGCGGACAGGGCATTTCTTTGAAGTACGCCATTTGTGTTTTTGTCATTCGCAAAAATTATTAATTGATTTTTCCAGAATTCGAGGTCCTTTTTGGTAAACAGGTTTTTTCTATGCTCCAGAATTCCTTCGATGATAGCGGTGACGTTTCCCTGGCGGACAAAGGTTTCGGTTTCGTTATCGGTTGGTTTGATATCATTTTTAAATCTCTGAAGGTTTTTTTTATCGCAAAATTTGCCGAGATTTTTCCTGGCCCAAACCGGTATCCATAATATTTTTCGGTAATAAGTTTTGTATATAAAATCAAAAATGGTTTTTGCGAATTCTTTGTGTTTTAGTGGATTAACGGACGTTATGATTTCGGAAAAGTTGTCATCTATAGTTTCAGGAATCTTTTTGGCAAATTCGAGTATCCAGCGTATAAATTCTTTGACTTTG
>CAYQTP010000023.1:3855-4427 GCA_964420475.1 uncultured Gammaproteobacteria bacterium | reverse complement strand
GAAAACGGAGAACACCTGACCACGATCTTTTGAAGGCGGTGATATTTTCTTTCCTGAAAATCATCAGTTTTTGGGCAGTTTCCAATGGATTAGGGGATTCGAGAATGAATCGGCTGGCGAGATATTCTTGGATAGTATGATGGTAAAAGCTGAATTTATTTTTTTCTTTTTTGATGATTTCATTCTTCAAGGCTTTGTCAAAATCCAATTCTTTCCAACTGGTTTTTAATGCAGTAAGAATTTTTTCAAGCTCACTAAAAGTAATTTCGTTTACTTGTTTGAGCTCCATTAAAGCAGCGATTTTTTTGATTTTCTTAGCATAACGGTGGCTCAATAACGAAGAAGTCAAAAACTCATAAAAATCTACCCGCTTAAAATCGTTTTTATTCTTTTTTAAAAATTCTTTAAGATAAGCAAGGTACTGTGGAAGGGAGATAAGGCTATTGTAGAAATCATGGAACCAAAATTGGCTGATTAAATCATCAATCTTATTATCCTCAAGAAAAGGAAGTTTTTTTAACTCTTGTCGTATCTCTCGATTGTCCAACCGGTCATTAATAATTCTCATTATA
>CAYQTP010000023.1:2969-3845 GCA_964420475.1 uncultured Gammaproteobacteria bacterium | reverse complement strand
AATGATTTACGCAGGCACGCCCGGCGTCAGTTTTCAAAAAGACGGTTGGCAGTTTGTCACCACGCATGGCGCCGCCGCCGCCCACTTTGAGCATACCGTTGCTATAACCAAAGAAGGAATCAGTGTTCTTACCGCCTAGTTGAATTTTTCAGTTAAGATATGGCATAATAACGGTATGTCGGAATACAATATTGATTCTGCCGATTTAGATACTGAAAAAGAAACCAATAACAAAGATAAGAAAGATTTTCAGAGAAAGATAGAAAAATTATTTGTACATAAACTTTTCCCCGGCAGTTTTATAGTCAAATAATTCATCTTTTGTAAACCAGAGACCGACTTCTTTTTCCCCGTCTTCGACCGTATCTGAAGCATGGATAATATTTCTCAGCGGCCGGTTTTGTTCATTGGCTAAATCAATGGTATCGTGGGAAAAATCTCCCCGTATTGTTCCGGATGAAGCTAAAACAGGAATAGTATTGCCGGAAAGTTTACGGACGATTTCAATACAATCATATGATTCTAAAACCATAATGAAGACGGGGGACTCCTTAAAATATTCAACTAGCCAGCTTTTAACAATTTTTCCGATTTCAATTGCCTTATCGGTATTAAATACTTTTTTTACATCAAGACCTTTTTTAATATAGTTTGTCAGCGTTCTGTTGCCGACCTTTTCAAACCAGGCATCGGTTTCCGGATAATGGGCAACGACTTTTTCTTTGGTCGTCCACTCAAATTTTAAACCAATAATTTTTAGGCCGACCTGTTCAAATCGTGTTACAATTTTACCTATTATACCGCGCTGGACACCATCAGGCTTGATAATTATCAAGGCGCGTTGTTTATTCATAGGGACATTCTTTTTAAAGACAG
>CAYQTP010000023.1:0-2959 GCA_964420475.1 uncultured Gammaproteobacteria bacterium | reverse complement strand
TTATTTTAGTTAACGAGTTAACGTGTTAACAGGTTATATTCTTTCTAACTCGTTAACTTCTTTAACCCGTTAACTGGATAACAGGTATAACGAATCAACTTCTCTCTCATATTCTTTTATTTCTACTTTCGGAAACCAATATTTAATTTCTCTTTCCGCTTCCTCAATTGATCCCGATGCATGAATAAATGTTTTTACAACGCGATCAAGTGATGAAGATAAAGTTGACGAATCAAAAGAGTAATCAGAATGGAGTGTTCCAGTTTGAGCGAGTAAAGGTATAGTATGACCTCTTAATTTGCGGGCAATCTGAATTGCGTCCGGCCCCTCCCAGATCATGACTATAATTGGTCCCTCAGACCAATATTTGATTAATCGATCGTAAACAAAAGTCCCAAGTTTGAGAGGATCATCAGTCCCCATTTTTTCCTTAACATCAGCGCCCGATGTTTTAAAAGAAGCCAGGGTTTTTTCTCCCATTTCTTTTATCCAGCCGGGTGTTCCCGGATAGTGGTTTTTGATGACTTGGGCGTCAGGGCGAAGCATTTTAGCGGTCATTAGTTTCAGACCGACATTTTCAAAAGTTTCAATGATCTTGCCGACTAAACCGCGTTTTACGGCATCGGGCTTTATTATAATCAAAGTTCGTTCAATCATAATTGTATTTTATTATATATCTCTTTTGTTACTTCATCAACCGTTTTGTTGCCGTCAATCTCCTCCCATTTTGTCCAAATTTGTTGGTCAACTAATGTTTGATATTGTTTATGGGTTTTTCGGATAAAATCAAAGTCCTTTTCCCGGCGGTTTTTCTCCTTGTCTTCACCATGTTTTCTTTGAATGGCCATATCCGGGTCAACGTTAAGGTAAAAAATGGCGTCAGGTACTTCTATCTGAAAATTTTTTGCGTAATCAAGGGCCATTTCAATTTTTATTCCTTCCAGCGTCTGGTAGCAGAGAGTGGTAGAAAAATAACGGTCAGCAATCAAAATTTCATTTTTTCTTCGCTCCGCGATCATTTTTTTATCCATTATAAACTGCATGGTATAGAGTAAAAACTGCTGCTCGGGTGTCAGATTTTTATTCTGGTAGAGAAATTCCCTAATTATTTTCCCGACATTTCTTTCATAATCAGGATATTTGATAAGAGAGGTCTTTTTACCGGCTTTAGTCAGCAATTTGATGAGGTTTTTTCCTTGGGTTTCACATCCGGCTCCATCAATCCCTTCGATGACAATGAACATAATGCTATAATAATATAGCATAAGCTCCCATAGTTCAACGGATAGAACAAGCCCGTCCTAAGGGTTAGATGGTGGTCCAATTCCGCCTGGGAGCACATTAGAATCTGTTAACGAGTTAAAGAGTTAACGTGTTTACGAGTTTACAGATTCTTATGTCCGTCCGAAGCCCAAAGGGCGAAGGAGGACAAAGGAAACATGGTTAATTCCACAAAGCTTTCTAGAAAACATATAATTCGACACCATATTCGTCGTGTTACTTCCAGTGAATATTTTAGGATTCTTATTTTACGAACAATTGGGAATTTCCTGCTGATCAGCTCCTTATTTATGATCGCTAAGACCTTTTGGCAACCGGTCAAGGAAGAATTAATTTATTTTATTAATGTCCGGGTACAAAAAAAATACGTTGTTGCCGATACCTTAACCGCCGATCAAAAATTTGAGATCGCTCAAAGTAATCAGAAGAGTGGATTATTAGCAAAAGCATTTAATATCAAACCGATTGAGATTCTGACGCCGGAAGATCCGAACTTCAGCATCGTCATCCCTAAAATCGGTGCCAATGCGAAGATTCTAGCAAATATCGATCCCTCTGATGAAAACATTTACTTAGACGCTTTAAATAAAGGAGTGGCTCATTCTTCAGGGACAGCTTTTCCGGGAGAGGGCGGCCACATCTTTCTTTTTGCCCATTCAACCGATTATTTTTGGAATATTGGCACTTATAATGCAATATTTTATCTTTTGTATAAATTAGAAAAAAATGATGAAGTTAATATTTTTTATCAGGGTCAACGCTTCGTCTATCGGGTGATTGGAACTCAAGTAGTTGACCCGTCTCAAGTCCAGTATTTGACGCGAAAAACCAACCGGGAGTTTTTAACATTGCAGACCTGCTGGCCTCCAGGGACAACATTAAAGCGTTTGCTTGTCTTCGCCGTGAGAGTGGCAGAATAATCAAAAATTTATAATTATCTTATTCCCACAAGATAAAGGTCAGGCAGTTCGTTGACCTGCGAGTTTAAATTAATTAAGACGATTATTTTTCCGTCGCTGGTCGGATTGAAAAAAGAACTTTCAAACGGCCCTGAATAAACAGTTTGTTTATTAGTGTCATCATAATCAATAATAGAAATCTTTTTATTTTCTTCAATAATAAGATGGCGGGAGTCATAATACCACTTCAAGTTGGAAACTAAGGGATCAAAAGTGGGAGATATGAAGTTTTTGTCTTCTTTAAGGTCATAAACATACGTTTTTCCTTTTTCTATTGATCGTTCCTCCGGAGTTTGATTTGTGGCGATCAACACAGGTTTGATCATTACTGGCAGTTCAACATCTTCTTTAGCCTGATATAAAACCTTGGTTTCATTAGGTGAAAAAGATATAATATCAAAAGAATCTGAAGCAATTTTGTCAAAATCTTTGGGAAAAGTCTCTAAAATTTTATTAAAATTTTTGATTTTTTCTTTCTGCCAGGCTTCAATAAGAGTATCCTTTGATAAAGTAACTTCTAAAGGATTGAGATTATCTTCCTGAAGAGAAAGGAGATAGCTGTTTTGATCAAATTCGAAAATCGCCTGTTTTTGGTCAGGGGAAAATGTTACTTTGGTATCGGTAAAATCAACAATCCCGGGGATAAGCGACAGACTGACAATTTTATTTAAAGGAGGAAAAAAGGGCAGGGTTTTTTTACCGGCATCAAAGAGATAGAT
>CAYQTP010000022.1:5969-10231 GCA_964420475.1 uncultured Gammaproteobacteria bacterium | reverse complement strand
GTTATAAAATTAGATCCGATCCTTACTTATATTGAAGGCAACGCCGTTTATAAAAACCAAGTACTGCCAGGAGCAAAAGTTGCAATTTTACTTAATTCTTCAACAATTCCGTATTATGAAACCGTAGCCGACAGCCAGGGATATTTTAAGATCCCGTCAGATTACATTCCATTTATGCCTTATAAGCTAAAATATTCCTCGGGCGGAGTGATATCAAGTGTGACGACATCGGACCTGATCACCGATAACTCGGCTTTTATTAAAGATAATAATATCAATCTTTTCTATCCCAAATATAGCAACCCCAAGGTTAATGAAAGTATTAAAAAATCAATTGCCGCTTATAATAATGAACTGAATAAAAATAATCAAGGTCAAAGCGATCGTCAGGGCAGTGGTGCAGTAAGCAACAGCCAAAACAGCTCAAAAAATCTGGCCGTTTACGGTTTAATTTTATTAATAGTGATTTTGCTGACCGGTGCAGGCGTCTTGGGAGTTTATCTCATAAAGAAAAAACAAAGCACTCCAACCATGTGATAATTCCCGCATATATACCGTATATAAAACGCAGAACTACTATCGACTTTTTTTATCGAATCTATTAACCTCAATTAATATTGTTTCTAAAAAAATTGAGGTAGGAATAGCCAAAATAACACCCATAATACCGGCTAATTTTCCGCCAATAATAAGGGCAACCAAGGTAATAATAGGGTGAATACCAACCACCTTTTTCATGACAAAAGGAACAATCAGATTATTTTCCAGCTGTTGAACAGCAAGATACAGAGCGATCATTGAAAGTCCAGAAATATAAGATTGGGACAAGCCAATAAAAAAAGCCGGAATGGTAGCGGTAATTGGGCCGAGATTGGGGACGACTTCAAGCAGTCCTGATAAAACCGCTAAAGCCAAAGCATATTTCATCCCCATTAAACTTAATCCAACATAAGTTAATAGGCCAACGACAATCATCAAGATTATTTCTCCCCAAAACCAACCGCTCATTCGCCTTTGAGCCCGTTCGGATATTAAACTAATTTTATTTAGTTCCGCATCTTCAAATAAATTTCCCAACAATCTTTGAGGCAGATTTTTTTCTAAAAGAAAATAAAAGCCAAAAAATAAAGTTGAAGAAACAAAAATAACATTGGAAAAAGCGGTTTTAATGAAGCTGATCGTCTCGTTAGCCAAACTGGGAATATTGTTGGAAAGAAAGCTCAGATTAAAATTAGCAGATAAGGAAGGGGCAACTTTATCAATGATATTGGGTAAGTTCTTAAAAAGAATAATAATTTCACGAGTTAAAGGGGGAATGATCAAGGCAAATGAATAAAAAATAACAAAAACAAAAATAAAATAAATTATAAAAGAACTGATCGATCGGGGAATTTTTTTCTTTTCCAGAAAGTCAACCGGTTGACGTAAAGCCCCGGCAATGATAAAAGCGATGAAAAGAGAGAAAATTAAATCTTTTATCAACCAGATAACACCCAATAACAAGATAATACCAATGGTGAAAATAATTGTCCTTGAAGAGATTTCGATTTTTTGCGGCATAGCTTTGTCTTATTTTAACAAAAATTTATCCTTTTGCCAGAGCTAAAACATAAACTTTTTTTGCACCAGCTTCTTTCAAGATTTTGGCTGCTTCCTTGACGGTTGATCCGGTCGTCACAATATCATCAATCAAGATCACTTTTTTATTATTGAAGTATTTTTTGTTTGCAACTTGAAAAACACCCCTAACGTTTTCTCGTCTTTTTTTCAAAGATCCAATCTGGGCCTGAGAAAGCACCCCTTTTTTTCTGACTAATAAATTTACGATTGGGTAATTAATAAATTTTTGAAAAAATAAGCTAATAATTTTTGCTTGATTGAAGCCCCGCTCATTATATTTATTTTTTGTCAGCGGAACCGGCTGGATAATAAAGTCAGGAGACAGCTTCTTATAAAAGCCTAATTTTTCAATTACATCGGGTTTGATGATCCGGCAGAATTCTTGCCAGACTTCAGAAGCCAAACGGTATTTGATGTTTTTAATAATTATTTTTAACATTGGGTTGTAATAGTATAAAGTTAACAATCCATCAATGTTCAACTTATTATAACAATTTGGATGAGTTAGACCGAAAAAAGAAGGCTTTTTACAATATAAACAAACATCCTGCTCAATCGGTTTTAATTTATTTTGACATGAATCACAAAGGTAGACACCGATGTAGCCACAACCAAGACAAAATTTTGGAAAAAGAAGGTCAGTGAGGAACATAGGGTTTGTATCGATTATAACAATAGCAACTCTTATATTTTGTTCACAAATTTAAAAGAACTTTTTTGCCGGTTTAATTAAAAAATAATTTTGAGGCTAAAAATCAACCAACCAATGAATTGATAGTGTTTTGATATATTTAGACCTCTTGAAATAGGCCAGGTAGTGTTTTAAATTTTATATGACACTATATGTTTTGTATTTTTTGTCAGAACAAGGATACTGAGGTAATTGAAACAAGAGTATCTGAAGATGGCGTAACGGTAAGAAGAAGAAGGTCTTGTCCGAAATGTGATAAAAGATTTACCACTTATGAACGGGTAGAAGAACTACCGATAATGGTTATCAAGAGGGACAAGACCAGGGAAAGATTTGACAGAGAGAAATTACGAAGTGGTATACTCAAGTCTTGTGAAAAAACAACTGTAACGGCAGAAAAAATTGATAAAATAATCAATGAAGTTGAAAGAGAATTAAAAGAAAAAGATACGACAGAAATAGAAAGCAAGACGATCGGTAGTTTAGCGGCCAAACGTTTGAAGAAAATTGACAAAGTGGCTTATATCAGATTTTCCTCAGTTTTCAGACGGTTTGTCGATCTGGATGACTTTGAGGAGGAATTAAAAAAAATTAAACCCGATTAAATCGGAACAGCAATATGAAATTAACTGGACTATCAGAGAAGGTTTTCCTGGACCGTTATTCGCTAAAAGATAAAGCCGGTAAATCAATGGAAAAACGACCTGAAGAAATGTGGAAAAGGCTGGCAAAAGCCGTTTCAATAGTCGAGAAAAAGTCAAAGCAAAAAATATGGGAAAAAGGATTTTATTCGATTTTAAAGGACTTTAAGTATGTACCAGGGGGAAGAATTTTATCCGGAGCCGGCACAGGTTTTGCCGTCTCTTTTTATAACTGCTTTGTTATTCCTTCCCCGGCTGACTCAAGAGGCGGGATTCTTGAAACTTTAGGCCAGATGGTTGAAATTATGGCTCGAGGCGGCGGCGTCGGAATTAATCTTTCATCGCTTCGTCCTCGGGGAACAAGAGTTAATAAGGTGAACGGTTTTTCCTCAGGGCCCATAAATTGGGCTGAGCTTTTTTCAGTGGCAACCAAAGATATTATTCAACAAGGAGGCACTCGCCGCGGAGCTTTAATGCTCATGCTTTGGGATTGGCATCCCGATATTGAAGAATTCATTACCGTTAAACAGGATTTGAATAAAATCAATGGTGCTAATCTCTCACTGTGCATTTCCGATACTTTTATGGAAGCGGTTGAAAAAGATAAAGATTGGCCATTGGTATTTCCCGATATTAAAGATCCGGAATACGATAAAAAATGGACTGGTGATTTAGAAACCTGGAAGAAATTGGGAAAGAAAGTAATTGTTCATAAGATCGTTAAGGCAAGAAAAATCTGGGATTTAGTTGCCGATGCCGCTTGGAAATCGGCCGAACCAGGAGTAGTCTTTATGGAGAGATATAATAAATTTTATAATAATTACTACTGGAATAAGATCATTTGTGTCAATCCATGTGGAGAAGAGGGGCTTCCGCCTTGGGGAGTCTGTAACTTGGGATCAATCAATTTATCGGCCTTGATTAAAGGAAAAGACATCGATAAAAAAGGTCAATTTGATTTTGCAGCTTTAAAAAAGATCGTCAGAACGGCAGTTCGTTTTCAAGACAACGTTGTTGAAATGGATCCTTACATTTTTGACGGTATCCGTAAAACCCAACTCGAAGGGGAGCGGAGAATCGGATTGGGGACAATGGGTCTGGGCGATGTTTTAATTAAATTACACCTTCGTTACGGATCACCTGAGTCGATCGAATTTATTGATAAAGTTTACAAACTGATCAGAGATGAAGCCTACAGAGCTTCATCCGAATTTGCCCATGAAAAGGGTAGTTTTGCCAAGTTCGATCGAAAATTATATCTTGAAGGAAAATTTGTCAGTGAATTGACGGATGATGTAAAAAAATCCATT
>CAYQTP010000022.1:0-5916 GCA_964420475.1 uncultured Gammaproteobacteria bacterium | reverse complement strand
GAATTTGAATTTGTCAGAAAAGACAGGATAGGAACCCACATTATCCGTCATGATCTTTATGACGCTTGGTATAAAAAACATGAAAAGGAAGTCAAAGCCGGAAAAGTAAAAAAACCCGACTGGTTTGTGTCGGCTAATGAGTTGACCCCGGAAGATCATGTTAAAGTTCAGGCGGCCATTCAAAAATATGTTGACGCTTCAATCTCAAAGACGGTTAATGCTCCAAATTCGCACACCGTTGAAGATGTGAAAAAGCTCTATAATTTAGCTTATAGCCTAGGCTGTAAAGGGATTGCCTACATGAGAGATGGATCAAGGCCGGGTGTGTTGGAGCGAAAAGAATCGGCTTCCGCCATGACCACATCAAAAAAGGAAGAAAAAGAATTAAAATGCCCTCAGTACACAATTAAACCTCGACCGATGGTCGTTCATGGTTCCACCTACAGGATTCAGACACCGGTCGGCATTGCTTTTATCACCTTAAATACCAATGGAGGTAATCCTCCCGAACCTTTGGAAATGTTTATTACCGTTGGCAAGGCAGGAACCGATGTTTATGCAATGGCCGAAGGTTTGGGGAGAATGATTTCGGTCGCTCTGAGATTTTCATCCCATTTATCAGTTGAACAAAGAGTCCAGGAAATCATCAGTCAGTTATCGGGAATCGGAGGAGCAAGAAGTATGGGATTTGGAAAAGACAGAATCAGGAGTCTTCCCGACGCAGTTGCCAAAGTGTTATCGATGCACTATGGATTTAATGGAGAAGTAAAAAAATCTAACGGGGTAAGCAATCATGATATAAAAGAAGAGGCGCCTAAGCTGGTCACGGCGACTACTCAGCCGTCATTGATTCAACCGCTAATTGCTGTTCCAAAATCAACTTCTTTTGATATCTGTCCCAGCTGTGGGGAGGCAACCTTGGTTCACGAAGAGGGCTGTAAAAAATGCTATGGATGCGGATACAGCGAATGCTAATATGTCTATTTATACTCGTACAGGAGACACAGGCTCGACAAGTCTTTATGGTGGAAAAAGAATTTCGAAAGCCGATTGTCAGATTGAAACCTATGGTTCAATAGACGAACTGACTTCCTACATCGGCTTAACAGTAGTTAAATTAAAAAATAGAAAAGAAGCCGATTTTTTAATAAAAATCCAAAAAGATCTATATCAAATTATGAGTTTTTTATCCGGCGCCAAAATCAACCTGTCTCCACTCGAAATAAAAGTGAAAGTGTTTGAACAAAAAATTGATTTAATTGAAAAAGAATTACCAAAATTGAATAAATTTATTATCCCGGGAGGCAATGAAATTTCCTCACTTTTTCAAATACTCCGAGTTATTTGCCGAAAAGCAGAAAGAAAAAATATCGACTTTTTTAACAAATCTAAAATCAACAGCCAGCAATTATTAATTATTAAATACCTCAACCGTTTGTCCGACCTCTTTTTTGATTTAGCCCGAAAGTATGGAAAAAATAGTGAGGTTGTTTTATAATCACAAAACAAATATGAAAAAAATCTTTTTATTCGCTTTATTTTTATTGATAATTATTTCCGGATATTTTTTTTATCAGAGCAAACTCCAACAGGCAAAAAAATCCGTTATTCAACAGCAAAATCTGACAGTTTATCTTAAATTGGCGGGCCAGACGGATTTTATTAAACAAAACGCTGGTATTAATAAGACCGCCTTAGACCTTACAAAAGAAAATGCCAAAGTTGTAACCAAGGGTGAAGGAGTCAATGCTTATGTCATTCAAATAAATGAAAAGCTGGCGGATGATTCAAAAAAAGAATTTTGGGCATTTTACGTAAATGGTAAAATTGCAGAAACTGGAGCGGGTGGTTATCAATTAAAAGAAGGCGATAAAATCGAATGGAAGATAGCAAAATATTAAAAAATTTTCTCCCGATTAAATCGGGATTCAATTTTCAGAAAGCCATTCCTTTTGGTGTCATTATTTTATTAGCTGTGGCTGCTCGGCTGGTTCCTCATGCGCCTAATTTTGCCCCGATTGGAGGATTGGCGCTTTTTTCCGGAGCCAATTTCAAGAAAAAATCGGCTTTATTAATTCCACTGGCAGCAATGTTTTTTTCCGATGTTTTTTTAGGATTTCATAAAACTATTCCTTATGTTTATACAAGTTTTATTATTATTTCCTTTATCGGGACGATGATAAAAAACAATAAATGGCAGTTAATATTTACTGCCAGCATTATTTCCTCGGCCCTGTTTTTTTTAATAACCAACTTTGGCGTTTGGGCAACCGGGTCAATGTATCAAAAAAGTTTAGACGGTTTAATCCAGTCTTATGGATTTGGGATTCCCTTTTTTAGAAATACAATAATTTCCGATTTATTTTATAGTTTTACTTTTTTTTACGGCTATCAATTTATATCAAGCTTTCTTTTTGGGTTCCACACACTATTAAAAAAAGATAGGATTTCATCCTAAGACAGGAAGAGGGAATTTTTCTTTTAAGTATTTCTTGTATAGCTCCAAACTTTCTCCATGATCAAAAGCAATTTCCGGCAATTCATCTAAACTAAACCATTGAAGTTCGCTTACCTCCTCATCGGAAGTTTTTATTTTTTTGACCGCCTTGGCAACAAAAATTATGTCAACATTTTGACGGTCTTCTTTGGGACGATTTGGATTATCATTAATCCGAAAAAGTTTTAAATCACTTATTTCCCAACCGCTTTCTTCCATTACTTCTCGGATGGCGGCCTGGGTGAGATTTTCGTCCCGATCGAAAAACCCGACAAGCAACCCCCATTTTCCTGACTCGGGGATCGGTTTTCCATTGAAGGTGCCTCTTTTTCCAAGAAGGACTTTTCCATCTTTCATAACAATAGTATTAACCGTCGTATGACGAAGGGAAGATCTATTATTATTTTCAAAAGTACAAGTAATCATAGGGGTGTAATTATATTATAATCAAATTATGTCAACAAAAAATTATACCGCCGTTGATGATCTACTTGATAAAAAGGTCAGCTTACCAAAAGAAGTTGAACCAATTGCCGCCGAAAAATTTGAAATAAAAGAATCTGTCGAACATAAACCGGAAGAAGAAACAAAACCCTTTATCAGTCCAAGAGCCGAAACGATTGATTTACCCCCCGATTTAAAAAAACTAGGTTTACAGGCCGTGTCCCATTCCAGTTTTCCCAGTTATAAAAATATAAAATTACCATTGAGTGATGAAAAAATTATTGTCGGCCAGAAGGCGCCGATCACATCTTCTCTCCGTTGGCTGGCAACTTTTGCCCTATATATCCTTGCTCAAGCCCATCTGGGATTAAAAGTAGTTCGTGGGCACGTAATAAGGGTGTTAAAACGATAAATTAGATAGAATCGGATGAAATCAGACGAAGTCAGATAAAATCAGTAAAAACAAAGCTGATTATATCCGATTAAATCCGATTTGATCTGATTACATCCGATCTAGATGGCTTTATTTATTTCTGCTAAAAATCCCTCTTTGCCCAAAGCGCCAACAAACTGATTGACAACCTGACCATCTTTGAAGATCAAAAAAGTCGGGATAGAAAAAACCTGATATTGAGAAGACAGCTCCTGATTTTGATCAACGTCAACCTTAACAAATTTTACGTTATTTACTTCTTCGGCCAACTGTTCGATGATCGGTCCGGTCATTTTGCAGGGACCGCACCACTGCGCATAAAAATCAACCAGAACAATGCCTTTATTTTTTAAAACTTCGGCTTCAAAATTATTTTT
This sequence comes from uncultured Gammaproteobacteria bacterium, assembly GCA_964420475.1. Lineage (GTDB taxonomy): Bacteria > Patescibacteriota > Microgenomatia > UBA1406 > GWC2-37-13 > GWC2-37-13. The sequence continues at coordinate 2,165 of CAYQTP010000022.1, read as the reverse complement.
ATCAAGATGAATTACTGTCATATTTATACAAAAAAGCAACTTCAATGTTAGTACGAGTTTTTTTTAAAGTCAAACGGAAATTATTTAATCTTATTGTATCGCCAAAAATATCGCAATATGACCATATAGAAAGATGATTTTGTAGGTTATAAGCAACTGACAAAAAGATTCAAAAAGTTTATAAGGTTAACATGTTGGCCAAAATTCTTTCCGGCACTGTCATTGGATTGGATGGAGTTTTGATTGAGGTTGAAGTTGATGTAGCGTCCAAAGGTTTTCCCAGCTTTACCATTGTTGGTCTACCGGATAAATCAGTCGCTGAGGCAAAAGAAAGAGTCAGGGCGGCGATTATTAATGCATCTTTCAAAGTTCCCGACACGAGAATTACCGTTAATTTAGCACCGGCCGATATTCCCAAAATCGGCCCGGCTTTCGATCTACCAATTGCGATTGGCATTTTAACCGCCTCCGGCTTAATCAATAAAGAAATTTTGAATGACAGTCTTTTTTTAGGGGAGCTTTCTTTAAGAGGCGATGTCCGCCGGGTGTCGGGAGCTATTTCAATTGCACTACTTGCCAAATCAAAGAAAATTAAGAGAATTTTTGTACCGCGAGATAATATCTCCGAGGCAATTTTAGTGGATGGTATTGAAGTTTATCCAGCCGACAGCTTGATTGATTTAATTCTGCATTTAAACGGGGAAAAATTAATCCCCCCTTTTCCTCATCAGGATTTTGTCACTCTTATCAAAGAAGAAAGATATGATTATTTATTTGAAGATATTAAAGGTCAAGAAACAGCCAAGCGGGCACTAGAAATTGCCGCGGCGGGTTTTCATAATATTATTCTGAAAGGTCCGCCGGGGACGGGCAAGACATTACTATCACGGGCATTTCCTTCGATTTTACCAATAATGGAAAAAGAGGAAATTCTTGAAGTGACTAAGATCTATTCGGTGGCCGGACTACTACAAAATCATAACTTTATTGCCAGTCGGCCATTCCGCTCTCCTCATCATACGACGTCTCGAATTGGTCTGGTTGGGGGTGGTTCAAATCCTACCCCTGGTGAGATTTCTTTAGCCCACCGGGGTGTTTTATTTTTGGATGAGATTCCCGAGTTTCCCCGATCGACTTTGGAGTCGTTACGTCAACCCTTAGAGGATGGTTTTATTACGATTTCCCGAGCTTCTGGAACTTTGATTTTTCCTTCCCGTTTTCTACTTCTGGCTGCCTCAAATCCCTGTCCATGCGGATACTTAGGCCATGAAAAAAAACCTTGTCATTGTTTGCCCGGTACGATTCTTAAATATCGAAAAAGATTATCAGGTCCGCTTTTGGATAGAATAGATTTACACATCGATGTTCCGTCGGTCAGCGAAGAAAAACTAACCAGTAATATAATGAACGAGTCCAGTCAAAAGGTCAGAGAAAGGGTAGTTAAAGCTCGAGAAATTCAAAAGAAAAGACTCAAAGAACTAAAGATTTTTACCAATGGAGAAATGTCATCAGCTCAGATAAAAAAGTTTTGCCAGTTAACTCCGGAAGCAATCAATCTTTTAAAGCAGGCGATTTCTAAGTTATCTTTATCAGCCCGCAGTTATTTCAAGACGATTAAAATTAGTCAAACGATTGCCGATTTAAACGGAAAAGAAATAATTGATGTTTCTTATGTAGCTGAAGCTTTACAATTTAGATCACATGATGAATAGGCATTGACAAGGAAAAAAAGATTCTTTATACTTTTTCACATATGTTTAACTTCTTAACGGTAATGGCAGCAGACGTTAGTTATGCTCCGGTTAATGTTGGTTTTAAAATTCCTGAGTTTAATGTAGTTTTGACTTTCATCATAAGGTTTTTCTTTATTGTAGCTGGTTTAATAGCCCTTCTTTATCTTTTGTTGGGCGCTGTAGCTTGGATTACATCAGGAGGTAATAAAGAATCAGTTGATAAAGCAAGAGAAAAAATTCAGGCGGCTTTAGTGGGACTTATTCTTATTTTCGTTGTTTTAGCTTTGATTGCGGTTATAGAAAATATCTTTTTTCTTCCAAATCAAGGATTAGGACTAACTAAACCTATCGTGTTTCCAGGTTTAATTACGCCTAACTAATTATCTCTTAATTGTGTTTAACTTATTTTTGCCTCTTTTTACAGTTTCTGCT
>CAYQTP010000021.1:0-10241 GCA_964420475.1 uncultured Gammaproteobacteria bacterium | reverse complement strand
TCAATTGAGCTGGCAATTGTGGCCGCTTATAAAAAAGAGTACCCGGAAAAAATTGAAGAGATCAAAGCTGTTGTTAATAGAGATACCGGAGAGACTAAAATATTTGAGAAAGACAAGGATATCACTCCTCCGGGATTTGGACGCATTGCCGCTCAAACTGCTAAACAGGTTATTTTACAAAAAATCAGAGAGGCCGAGAAAAAAACAGTGGCCGCTCATTATCAGTCTCAAGTCGGAACGGTCGTCAAAGGGAGAATTATTCGTTATGATGGCTATAATGCATCGGTTGACATTGGCAAAGCCGAAGCAATTCTTCCTAAAGAAGAACAGATGAATAATTACCAATATAAGGTTAATGATAATCTGATCGTTTATCTCAAAGAGATTTCCAATGATAAATTTGATAATCCAAGAATAATTGTTTCACATTCTCATCCTAAATTAATTGAGGAGCTATTTAAACGGGAAGTGCCGGAAATAGCCAATGGCAGTATTGAAATTAAAAAAATAGTCCGCGAACCGGGTGAAAGAACTAAAATTGCAGTAACTTCAACCCAGTCGGGAGTTGATCCCGTTGGTGCCTGTGTCGGTCAAAAAGGCGTCCGGGTTCAAACCGTTATCGATGAATTGGGCGGAGGTGAAAAAATTGATATTATCCAATGGAATAAAGATAAAAAATTATTTTTGATCGCTGCTTTATCACCAGCTAAAATTATTTCGGTCGAGTTTGATAAAACGGAGAAAAGGGCTAAGGTAACGGTAGAAGAGAAAGAAGCTCCCTTAGCTATCGGAAAAGGCGGAATTAATGTCAACTTAGCTTCAAGATTGACTGATTTTGAAATAGATATTGAACAAACAAAAGGTGAAGGGCCGGCTCCTACTGCTGAAATTGCTCCCGAAATTAAAGTTAGTGAAAAAAAACCAAAAGCTTAAATTAAAATTAATTAAAAACTATGAAGTCCCGCCCGCCAATTGTCGCTATTTTAGGCCATGTTGATCACGGAAAAACCACCCTGCTTGATTATATTAGAAAAAGCAACATTACTGATCGCGAATATGGCGGCATTACCCAAAAAATCGGCGCCTATGAAATTACAACCGGATTTAAAGACTATAAAACCAACAAAATTACGTTTATTGATACTCCTGGTCATGAGGCTTTCACTAAATTACGCGCCCGAGGTGCTGATGTGTCAGATATTGCTCTACTTTTGATCGACGGTAAAGATTCTGTCATGCCCCAAACCGCTGAGTCTATCTCCCATATCAAAGCCGCTAAAATCCCGTTTATCGTCGTGATCAATAAAATTGACCTTCCTGATACTAACCCGGAAAAAGTCAAAAACGATCTTCTTAAATACGAGGTAATAGCCGAAGACAAAGGTGGAAAAATTCCAGTTGCCTTAGTTTCCGCCAAAACAGGTAAAGGTGTCAACGAACTTTTAGAAACTATTCTATTTATTGCCTCTGATTTGAAACTTAACTTTGATGAAAAGAATCCAGCTTTAGCCTATATTATTGAAACGAAAAAAGACCGAAGAGGAATTGTGGCCAGCGCCATCATTAAAGATGGTACGATAAAAGTCGCCGATACTCTTTTTGTCAATGATCAAAAAATAAAAGTCAAGTCTTTGATCAACGACCGAGGCTCAAGTGTTTCTCAAGTGCTGCCTTCCAGCCCATTTGAGATCCTGGGATTTGATGATATGCCTGAGGTCGGGAGCGTAATTAAACAACAGGCAACTAAACCGAAAACAACAGCTTCGGTTGATGCCGAAAAAAATATACCTCCGACTCCCCTGACCCTTGAAGACGTTTTAAAAACGCCGGTTGTTGAGAAAAAATTATCAGCAATTATTAAAGCTGATTCTCAAGGAAGTATTGAAGCATTAAAAAATTCTTTGAAAGATAATGTCAATCTTAATATTGTTCTTTTAGCTATCGGAGAGATTAATAAATCTGATATTTTTTTAGCTAAAGCCACCAAATCGATTATCATCGGTTATACTGTAAAAACCAGCGCCGAAGCAGCTGACCTGGCTAAACAGGAAAAAGTGATTATCAAATCCTATCAGATAATCTATGAGCTCTTGGATGAACTCAACGAAGTCGCCAATCTGATTAAAGAAAAAGAGGAAAAAGAAAAGAATCTTAAAGGCGAAGCGCGGATTATAGCCAGCTTCATTATTGAGAGGGAAAAGATCTTTGGAGTTTCGGTTATTAAAGGAAAAATAAACCTTGGAGATCAGCTGGAATGCTTTCGAAAAAATAAACTTATAGGAAATACTAAACTGGTATCTTTAAAAATCCGTGCTAAAACGGTTAATGAAGTGAAGAAGGGCCAGGAAGCGGGAATGGTCTTTGGTCCGCCGCTTGACTTTATTGTGGGTGATGTGGTAAAATCTATCCTATAAGAAATATGGATAATATTCAAAATACCCTGCAGAGAATACAGGAAATTACCACTAAATGCCGATCGGCTGTTATTATCGTTCCCCCAAATCCATCAGTTGATGCGATCGCCGCGTCATCCACCCTATATCTGGCTTTAAATAAGATGGGGAAAACCGCCTCCCTTGTTTGCAGTCAAAAACCTTCCTCTGATTTAGTTGCCTCTGACAAATTCCAGAGCGTGATTGGCGCAGGCGGTGACAGCCTGATGGTTTCCTTTCCTTATACCGATGGGGCGATTGATAAAGTCGATTATAATATTCAGGGGGAATCTTTCAATCTGATCGTCACTCCCCGGCCCGGCTTTAAGAAACTGCAGCCTAATCAGGTGAATTTTTCCTATACTGGCGGCCAAGTTGACATGATTATCACCATTGATGCTCCGACCCTAAATAGTTTGGGAACAATTTATTCCGATAATCAAAATCAGTTTACCGGGAAAGATATTATTAATATTGACCGTCATTTGACCAATGCCTATTTTGGCACGGTTAATTATGTCAACAAAACCGTCTCTTCGATATCCGAATTAATTTTATCGGTTCTGCAGACTTTACGGGTCGAAATCGATCGGGATATGGCGACCAATCTCTATGCCGGAGCTGCCGCCTCAACCAATAATTTTACGTCTTATTCCACCAATGCGGAAACTTTTGAACACATTGCCGCTTTGCTTCGATTAGGAGCTGCTAAAAAGGTTTTTAAAAAACCGACCGTAATAAATTCTATGCCCGGACGCAATCCAGAAATTCATACGGCTGCGCCAATTGAATCGGTGGAAAAAGAAACTAGAACGGAAAAACCGTCAACCAGCCAAGAATGGCTTAAGCCAAAGATCTTCAAAGGCGGCGGTTTGATATAAAAATATATGAAACTGCTTGAAAATCTTAAAGCTGGATGTAAAATGGCTCCACAAGCATTTAATAATCCGGAAGATAATATGTATTCTATCGGAATTCAATCAAAAGGGCAGAATTCCACCCCTGAATTTTTAAAAAAAATAGGCTGCATTTCAATTTTTTCTGTCCCTATTGTGGGTGGAGCAATTGGCATAATAAATGCTATAAGTGTTCAAGGTTATGAACATATTATCCCTGTTTGTGCCGGTACTATGGGTTTAATTCTCTTTGGCGTCGGAACCGCATTAGGATTAAAGAAAAAATAACCTTTTAATCTCCATAAGAAATGACCCCGTATATTGTGATAAAATTATCAAATGAATCTTACTTTAATTTTTATTTTGTTAATTATTTCTGTCAGTATAATACTTTTTATAATTAAAAACTGGCTTAATCATCTAGAGGAAAAAACTACCCTTTCATCGGAGATTATCGAGTGGCTGAAAACATCAAATCTATCGGTTGATCAAAAATTAACAAAAAATTTGGAAATTTTCGCTTCGGTCCAAAAAACCATCGGCGAGTTTTCTGAAATCGGCCGGTCAATGAAAGAGCTGCAGGAATACCTAACTTCTCCAAAATTGCGCGGAAATATCGGCGAACACGTCCTAAAAGAGCTTTTGGCTCAAAATTTTCCAAAATCGAGCTATAAACTTCAATATCGCTTTAAGACCGGTTCAATTGTTGACGCGGTACTTATCACTTCTCAGGGATTGATTCCGATTGATTCCAAATTTCCGGTCGATACTTTCAAAAAAATTGCCAGGGCGGTCAATAAAACTGAAGTCGCCGCAATAAAAAAAGATTTTGAACGGGATGTCAAAAAGCACGTTGATGATATTGCCAGAAAATATATTCTGGCGGAAGAAAAAACAGTTGATTATGCTTTAATGTATATACCGTCGGAAAGTGTTTACTATGAGTTGATCAATAGTGAAACCGTATTCGATTATGCCGGACAAAATCGTGTTCTGCCGGTTTCACCGATGAGTTTTTATGCTTATATTAAAGCGATTTTAATTTCCTTTGAAGGGGAAAAGATTGAAACAAAAGCGAAAGAGATCTTAAAGATCTTACAGGCGATCAAAAAAGACTATCAAAAAACCGATGAAGCATTATCGGTATTAAACAAACATGTAACCAATGCTTATAATCAAAGCTCCCAGGTGACAAAAACATTTTCTTCGTTAGGGCAAAAAATTTCTTCGACCAATTTATTATCGGCTTCAGAAGAAAAAAAGATGATAGAATAAAAACGATGAAAATTTTCTATAAAAATGAAATTAAAACTCAAGATAATTTAACTAATAAAGAAATAGTTAATTTTCTTCTCAAATCACGTCATATCGATAATCTAAATGAATTTTTAAATCCCCCATCACCGTTTGATCTTCCGCTTAAGGACTTTGGTCCGTATGAAAAATCTTTCAGAAAAGTCTTAAAGGTTCTTAAGGAAATCAAGGAAAAAGATCAGATGATAGTTGTCTATACCGACTACGACGCCGATGGCATTACCGGCGGAGCGGTTCTTTGGGAAACTTTATATCTCCTCGGGTTTAAGGTCATGCCCTACGTGCCTCACCGGCGCCTTGAAGGTTATGGTTTTTCCAAAAAAGGAATTGATAATGTTAAAAAACAATTTAATCCTGCTTTGATCATCAGCGTTGATCACGGGATAACCAAAGTTGAAGAGATCAAATACGCTTCTTCTTTAGGAATAAAAATAATCGTGACCGACCACCATTTGAAAGGTGAAGTTCTCCCAAAAAAAGCTGAGGCGATTTTTCATATTCCGGCACTTTCCGGTTCGGGAGGGGCCTATTTTTTCGCCAAGGAAATATTTAAACATTTTAAATCAAAAACAACTAAATTATCACTTTTAACTTTTAACTTTAATGTCGATTATCTTGCGCTTGCCGCCATCGGTACTGTCGCAGATCTTGTTTCTCTGACCGGCCCTTCCCGGTCGGTGGTTAAATACGGACTTGAAGCTTTCAAGAAAATAAAACGGGTCGGACTCAAACAAATTATCAAAGAATCGGGAATTGAAAATAAGGATATTACTCCTTATGACATCGGTTTTATTATTGCGCCGAGAATCAATGCCATCGGCCGGCTGGAACATGCGATCGACGCCTTGAGGCTGCTTTGTACAACTGACATCAAACGGGCGGAAAAACTGGCCAGACATATTGGTTTAACCAACAAAGACCGGCAGGATCTGGTGGAAAAATCCGTTTATGAAGCCAGATTGGCAATATATAAGAAAGCGAAGCAGGCAAATTTTTTTTCTGCCACTTGTGTCGATGATTTCAAAAATACTCCAGACTTTCTCACATTGGCAGGAAATAAAAATTTGTCTGCGAGCGATAAATCACCAAAAATAATCATTCTGGTTTCTGAATGTTGGCATGAAGGTATTATCGGCCTGATCGCTTCAAAAATCGCCGAAGAATTTTACCGGCCGGTTTTGGTTTTAACCAAAACCGATGATCACTATAAAGGATCAGCCCGGTCTATTCCTTCTTTTCATATTACTGAATTTTTACGCTCTCTAAAAAAATATTTAATTGATGTCGGCGGCCACAAGCAAGCGGCCGGCTTTACACTAGATAAAAAACAACTTGATGCATTTATAAAAAATACCAATAAATTGGCGGAAAAATTAATCAGTGATGAGGATCTCGAAAGAAAAATTGAAGCAGACTTGAAGATTCCTTTAGAAAAAATTAATCTGTCATTGGTGAAGTCTTTAGAAAACCTTCAACCATTTGGAATAGGTAATCCTAAACCGACTTTTTACAGCGAAGGAATTTTAACCGGCGCCCAGCTCCTCGGCAAGTCCGGCGCCCATTTGAAATTATTTGTTGACGGCCTCGAATTGATCGGTTTTAATATGGCTGATCAATTTAAAGAACTGGTAAAAGGACAAAAAATAAAAGTAGTATATAACCTGGAAATTGACAGATGGAATGGAAGAGAAAGACTGAAGGGAATATTAATATCTTACTAAAATCCGCGGATTTTTTTAGCTCTTTCTTCAGATCTGAATCTGGCAAAATTAATTAATTCTGTTCTATATTCTTCCTTTGATTGATCAGGTCTCCCATATACCTCAAAGGGGAAAAAATAAAGAAGGGCTGGTAACGATCGCCTCATTTCAAAAAGTTCATGGGCCGAACCATCATACATTCCCTGTTGATTTTTATTTCCAACATGCCTCTTTGAATTTATATATCCTTTAAAATCGTAATAAATTATTTCTATTGGAGTTCCGTTATAAGATGCAATATATCTTTTTTTCAAGGTGGGGTTTTGACCATTATGTAAATGAATAGGTTTTTCCTCAACACCATCGAAGTAAGTTGCTATTTTATTATGTATGATGGCAATATCTTTATCATCACCATCTACCATAAACATAAACCGCTGTCGATCCAGTAATGAGGGTTTTCCATCAGAGTCTAAACCAAGCGGATCATATATTTCAGCATTTACTTTCATATGATCGACCAATCCTTTTGTTATCTGTCTTGATGCCGGTTTTTTATTAAAATCTACCAGAACATGTATCTTCCTTCCATCCTCTGCTTCTATAATTCTCATTGGTTCTTCTATTTTAGTTGCACCTTCAAAATCGTTATCAGAAATCTTCTCTATTCCGTGTTCTTTATTGAAGGTTACATATTTAGCAACCAAATTCTCATAACCCGCTGGTCCATAAAACAAACTTTGATTAAAAATAAGTTGAAGCTCGCTCATTTTTTTAAATGGCTCTTCCTTTACAGCTCTCTGATCTAATCTTAACGCAATATCTGTCAATATCAATTCACGTAATACTTCAAATCTTGTTCTTAAAATTGTTCCTTTTGGCAGTTTTTCACTTTCTCTGGGATTTGTATAAGTCAACATTCGCCCTAGATTTGGATCAGGAATTTCTACTTCGGTTTTTTGTTCAAAACGTCCGGGAAGACCATAGTTTTCAATTAAAGAGTAAATTACACTGCGGGCTGTTTTTTGAGCGGTAAGAAAATGTTGTAAACCTTGTTTTTCGGATCCAAAATGAAATTTGTCATTAACAAGTTCACCTGTTTGAATTGGATGATCGGTTAATCTACCTCTAATTGTTGCCAATAAATCATGCTCATCAATACCTAGATAACCGGATGCGAATCCGATCATTTCTCTAAGAAGTCTGAATCCTGGCTTAGGGGTAAGATAATTAATGTGTACAGGTAACTTTTCTGGTATCATAATTAAAATTTTCTAAATTAAGAAATCATAAATTTATAAATTATATTATTTATAATGTTATCTAAGTGGATCAATTAGAACATAATTATTTGATGGATCATTTAAACCTTCTTTTTTAATCATCACATTTCCCCAATTAATATCATAACTAACAAAGTCAGGAGACCAATATGTTTGTCTGACGGTATTTAAAGTCTCTTGAGTAATTTTATTTAATCTCGGAATGCCTTCGTCTAACCAATCCCATACCTTATTCATCTGCTCTTCGGTTAAAGATCCTTCTGCTATTAAACGTTCATAATCATCTATTAAATCGCAAATAGTATAACCATCAATAAAATCCTGAACAAAAATTTCACTTGTAGCAAAATGTGGGGTAGGCATAGGTATTCCAGCGTTTATTAAATATCTATGTGCTACAAAACTACCGATACCTGTAACACCGCTTAATTTCCATATTTTTGTATCGGGAGGAACTTTACCTTTTTGTTTAATATTCTCTTCCCAATCCGCTTGAGAATAAGGATAGGCAAAATTATAAAATTTAACACAAATGTCAGTTCTTCCGGGCTGATCTTTAATACGAGGATTAAAACCTACCGCACCATATTCTCCTGCTTTAAAACTTGAAAATTCAATATTTCCCGATTTTATATTTCGATAATAATCAAGCCAGTAAAGAACCTCTTCTCTATTTTCCCAAGGAACAATTAATCTGTCGGGTATCAAATGAATTCCTTCACCAGATTCTAGCGATGCAATTTTATATCCGACATCAAATGAAGTTAACATTTTATCAGTAACCCCAGGGACAATCACTTTTTTTTGAATAAATTGATGATTAGCTGAAGGCACATCAAATCCATACCTCCTTAAGGTTTGTTGTAATAATTTATGAGATTCAATATCGTTATCGCCCACAAATATATAACCTCTTGAGCTGCAATGTGATCTTGATTCTTTAAATTCTTGAACTATGTTTCTTCCTTCTATCATATAAGGTTTATATTATACTATAAGATATATAATAATTGCTAGCATATGAGTTTAATTTTGATATACAATAAGTGTTAATATTATGAAAACTCTCTTTATTGAACAAACTGTTGATAAAATTGGAAAAGAAGTTGAGCTTTACGGCTGGGTGGATACAAAACGCGATCATAAAAAAATAGTCTTTATTGATCTGAGGGACCGGACCGGGATCGTCCAGGTGGTCGGCGGGGAAGAATTTAAAACTCTGTCAACCGAAGATGTGGTTCAGATTAAAGGACTTGTAAAGGCTCGTCCGGAAAAACTGGTCAATCCAAACCTTAAAACCGGAAAGATAGAAATTGAAGCTAAAAAGCTTAAAATTATTTCTAAAGCCAAACCGCTTCCTATTCCTGTTTCCGGAGAAGGTTATGATATCGATGAAGAAATCCGTTTAAAATACCGTTATCTTGATATCCGCCGCCCGCGAATGACAAGAAATCTGATTTTAAAATCCAAGACGACAACTTTTATAAGAAATTATTTGACCCGGCTGGATTTCCTTGAAATCGAAACGCCGATTCTTACCAAAACCACGCCTGAGGGGGCCCGGGATTTTTTGGTCCCTTCCCGACTGCAGAAAGGTAATTTCTATGCTCTGCCCCAATCTCCGCAGCAATATAAACAGCTTTTAATGGTGGCCGGGATCGAAAGATATTTTCAAATCGCCCGCTGCTTTCGTGATGAGGATCCAAGACGCGATCGGGCTTATGGCGAATTTACCCAGCTTGATCTGGAAATGTCTTTTGTCGAACAGAACGATATCATCAGTTTAGCCGAAGATTTATTTACCAATCTGGTCAAGGAGGTCTTTCCGGAAAAACACATTTCTCAATCCCCTTGGCCGCGTCTTTCCCACAAGCATGTCATCGAAAAATATGGAACCGATAAGCCTGATCTAAGAAAAAATAAAAATGACCCAAATGAACTGGCTTTTTCCTGGACAATTGATTTTCCTCTTTTTACCGAACAATCGGAAAACGATTATTTTTACGGGTCCGGTCAGGCAAAATTTGCTCCATCCCATCATATGTTTACCTCTCCCCATCCTGATGATATTTCCCTCTTAGACAAAGACCCATTAAAAGTCAGAGGCCTTCAACATGATATGGTTTTAAACGGTTATGAAGTGGGCGGTGGATCAATCAGGATCCATGATTCAAAAATTCAAAATAAAGTTTTTGAACTAATCGGTTTTAATGAAAAACAAAAAAAACAATTTTCCCATATGCTTGAAGCTTTTGAATACGGAGTGCCGCCACACGGCGGCATTGCTCCGGGTATTGACCGGTTTTTGTTTACTGTTTTAGGGGAACCTTCTATTCGTGAAGTTATGGCTTTTCCGGCCTCCTCAGGTGGAAAAATTTCGGTAATGGAAGCCCCTTCTGAGGCAACCGAGGAACAATTGAAAGAATTGGGAATAAAAATTATAAACCCGTTAACACGTTAACGCGTTAACGAGTTAACGTGTTATGAAACCAAAATATTTTTTTCTTTTTATCTTTTTCACTCTTCTTTTCCTCTTCTACCCCGGCGACTCATATTATTTTCACCTCTTTGCCTATAACCGGAAAGAAATTAACAAAACAACACCGGCAATAAAAT
>CAYQTP010000020.1:0-10565 GCA_964420475.1 uncultured Gammaproteobacteria bacterium | reverse complement strand
GTATAAATCAGGAATTGATAAAAAATACCGGGAAAAAAATTCAAAATCGAATAAATACTTTTCATTTTTGGACGGACCGATTACGGCCAATAATCCGATGGGCGTCCATCATGCCTGGGGCCGGACCTATAAAGACCTCTGGCCGCGTTTTTATAACCTGTTGGGCTACCGGCAGCGGTTCCAAAACGGATTTGACTGCCAGGGGCTTTGGGTAGAAGTTGAGGTTGAAAAAGAACTAAAGCTTCATACTAAGAAAGATATTGAAAACTTGGTTCCCGGAGACGCAAAAGCTTCAATCGCCAAGTTTGTTCAATTATGCAAAGACAGAGTGTTAAAGTTTTCAAAAATTCAGACGGAGCAGTCAAAAAGACTGGGATATTTTGCCGACTGGGAACATTCTTACTTCACCATGAGCGATGAAAACAACTATATGATCTGGAACTTTTTGAAAAAATGCTATGACCATGGCTGGATTTATAAGGGGCGCGAATCTGTCCCCTGGTGTCCAAGATGCGAGACGGCCATTTCCCAACATGAAATGCTCACGGAAGATTATAAAGAGCTTATTCATGAATCAATATATTTAGCATTGCCAATAGTTAAAAGAAAGAACGAATATTTATTGATATGGACAACTACACCGTGGACGATACCGGCCAATATCGCCGTTGCAGTCAACAAAGATTATGACTACTCGCTCGTTGAGGGAATAAGCGGAGAACTATTTTGGGTTGCTAAGGATTTGGTAGCACCGGTTTTTGGCAAGGATTATAAACGGATCATTAAAACTGTCAAAGGACAAGAGCTGGTTGGTTTAAAATATGAAGGTCCATTTGATGATATTCCAGCGGTAAAAAAAGTAAAAGGTGAAAATCCTGATAAATTTCATCTGGTTATTGCCACCGACGACATGATCCTGCCTATATTACTGACTGAGGGGACCGGAATGGTTCATACGGCGGTATCAGCAGGAGTTGAGGATTTCAAACTGGGAAAAAAATACGGACTGCCGATGATTCCGGTTATTGAAGATAATGCCGATTACCGAAAGGATATGGGATTTTTAGCCGGAAAAAATGCAAAAAAACATCCGGAAATAATTCTAAATTACTTACGCGAAAAAAATTTAGTTTTTAAAACTCATTCCTACAAACACCGCTATCCGGCTTGTTGGCGCTGTAAAACAGAACTGGTATGGAAGGTTGAGGATGAATGGTACATTGCAATGGACAGAAGTCCAATGCAAAATGCAAAATCAAAGATCAAAGATCAAAAATTTGATACAAAGACGTTGAGAGAGAAAATGATTGAGATAGCAAAAAAAATTAAGTGGCTGCCGGAATTCGGCCTAGACCGGGAATTGGATTGGTTAAAAAATATGCACGATTGGCTGATTTCAAAAAAGAATCGTTACTGGGGTCTGGCCCTGCCGATTTATGAATGCGAATGCGGTGAATTTGAGGTGATCGGATCAAAAGATGAGCTGAAGAAACGAGCCGTTTCCGGATGGACCGAGTTTGAAGGTCATTCACCTCACAAACCTTTCATTGATGAGGTTAAGATAAAATGTCAGAAATGCGGTAAAATCGTCTCCCGTCTGAACGATGTAGGCAATCCCTGGCTGGACGCCGGCATTGTCGCCTATTCAACTATTTCAGAAGATAATCAGGGACAACCTCTTTATTTGAAAGACAAAAAAAAATGGAGAAATTGGTTTCCGGTCGATTTAATTACGGAATCATTTCCGGGCCAGTTTAAGAATTGGTTTTATGCCCAGATTGCCATGTCGGCGGTTATGGAAGATGAACTGCCGTTCAAACAAGTTTTGGGTTATGGCACACAGCTGGGCGAAGACGGAAGGCCGATGCATAAAAGCTGGGGCAACGCGGTTGAATTTAACGAAGGAGCGGATAAAATCGGCGTTGATGTGATGAGATGGATGTTCTCCCGACACAATCCGGCTGATAATATGCTTTTCGGTTATAAAAGAGCCGATCAGGTCAGAAGACAGTTTTATTTGATGCTTTGGAATGTCTATAAATTTTTTGTGGAGTATGCGAATCTGGATAATTTTAAATATCAAAAATCAAATATCAAAACCACAGATCAAAAATCAAATATTTTGGATAAATGGATTCTTAGCAGATTTGTTTCAACAGTATTGGTTGTTGAAAAAAATCTTAAAGAATATAATGCGAAAGACCCGGCCTTGGAAATTGAAAAATTCGTTTCTGATCTGTCAACCTGGTTTATACGCAGAAGCCGCGATCGGATTTGGGTTAATTCGGACGATGGAAATGACAAGAATAATTTTTATACAACGCTTTACTATGTTTTAACTAACTTATCTATCATTATTTCTCCATTTATTCCTTTTACCGCTGAAGAAATTTACACTAACTTAACCGGGGGAGAATCGGTTAACCTGGAAAATTGGCCGGTAATCGACACTAAACTTATTAATAAAAATATTGAGGAGCAGATGAAATTAGCTCGGAAAGTTGTTGAGTCAGGACAAGCGGAAAGAAAAATACTAGGGGTTAAAATTAGGATTCCTTTGGCTAATTTAAAGTTAAAAGTTGAGTCAGCGGTCAATCCCAAATTGATAACAGATAAAGTTTTGGATGTGGTTTTGAAAGAACTCAATGTAAAAAATATCACTATCAACGGTAATTTTCACTATCCGGCGAAAGAGATTAAAGTTACGGAAGAGCAATTAAATAAAGAAGGAAAATTAAGAGAGTTGATCCGTCAGATCCAGTCAGAACGGAAATTAAAGGGATTGAAACCAGACGATATGATTGATCTAACGGTTCCTAAAGAATTTGAAAAAGAAAAAGATTGGATTGCCAAAAAAGTTTTAGCGAAAAAAATATCTTTGGCTGATAAAATTATTGTTCAATAATAATGATTATTATTTCTTCAATGCTTCTTTCCGTCTTTGGACTATTTAATCTATTTGGATTAAATCATAATCTTTTTTTCCGCCAATTGATTTATTTGATAATTGGTTTTTTAGGTTATTATTTTTTAAAATCAGTCGGATCGCATTTTTTTCGGATAAACAGTAAATTTTTTTACTGGTTGTTCATCGGGATTTTATTGATCACTTTTATCGTTGGACTGGAAGTAAGAGGTTCTAAACGTTGGTTGAATTTTTACTTTTTCAACTTTCAGGGTTCGGAATTCTTTAAGGTTTTTTTTATTTTATTTTTAGCTGAACTTCTGACGATTAAAAATATACTGGCTAATTCATTCTTTAATTTTATAAAGATTTTTCTATATTTTTTAATTCCGTTTATAATTATTTTTAAACAGCCGGATTTAGGTAATGCAATGGTTTATTTTTTTATTTTCATTGTTCTTATAATGTTCTCGACCGTTCCAAAAAAATATCTTACTTATCTAATCGGATTAATTATTTCTCTTACACCAATAGGCTGGTTTCTGATGAAGGATTATCAAAAGGCAAGGATCTTGAGTTTTATCAATCCCAACCTGGATACCCAGGGTACGGCCTATAACATGATTCAAGCAGTGATTACGATCGGGTCCGGAATGTTTTTTGGCCGGGGCCTGGGTTTAAGTACTCAATCGCGGCTGTTTTTTTTACCGGAAAATACGACCGACTTTGCTTTTGCTTCGTTAGTTGAACAGTTTGGTTTTTTCGGCGGTTTTTTTGTATTAATTTTTTTTACTTTAATTATTATTCATCTGGTTCAAAGAACGATTTATTTTTACTATCAAAAAACAGAAGACGGTCAGAAAAAATTTCTTTATTGTCTGGGAATTCTGACATATTTTGTCTCCCAGACTATTATTAACCTGGGAATGAATATGGGGATAATGCCTGTAACAGGCATTGCTCTGCCGTTTATTTCTTACGGAGGGTCGTCGGTAATCGCCATTTTATTAGGTCTGGCGTTGCTTCCATGAAATTTATCGTTGAACATAATTTTTTTTCTTGTATAATTTAACTCTATGGCTATATATGCGGTTGTTAAAACCGGAGGCAAACAATATTTGGTTAAAGAGGGAATGACGATTACCGTTGATCAGCTTAATTCGGAAAAGAATAATAAAATTCAACTTGAAACTTTGCTTAAGTTTGATGAGGAGGGAAAGGCTTTTGAATTAGGTCAGCCTGTGTTAAAAGAAAAAGTTTCTGCCGAAGTAGAAGACAATGTTAAAGGTGATAAAATCAGGATCGCCAAATTTAAAGCCAAATCAAGATATAGAAAAGTCAGAGGATTTAGGGCTAGATTAACAAAGTTGAAAATATTAAAAATTAGTTGAATTGGTCGAAGCTGGTTGAATTAGTTAAAATAGTTAAATAACTAATTAAAACAATTTTGACTAATTAAAACTAATTAAACTAAATTATGGCACATACAAAAGCACAAAAGACCGTTAAAGGAAATCGTGACTCAAGGTCAAAAAGACTAGGAGTAAAAGTCTTTGGTAACCAAGAGGTTAAACCCGGAAGTATTATTATTCGTCAGAGAGGTACGAAGGTAAATGCCGGCCCGGGAACATTATTGGGACGCGATTTTACGATCATGGCGACAATAAAAGGTAGGGTAGAGTTTTATAAAAAACTAGGAGAATCTTACGTCAAAGTGGTGTAAAATGACTTCATGATTCAGGATATTACTCCGTTATTAAAACAGATAAGAGAGGATAGGGACATATTTCAAAAATCCCGCCTGCTTGAATATCTAATCAGGGAAAAAAACCTTCGTGTTATTGATCTGGCTGAGAAGACAGGATATAAATCTTCTTATATCTGTCATTTATTGCGCCTCAAGAAAATTCCCGAAGTTGTGGTTGACGGTTATTATTCTAAATCAATCAGTTCCAGCCATATTTTTATTCTCTCGCGTCTTAACGATAAAAAACAGATGATCGAACTTTATGAAAAGATTCTGGGTGAAAATTATACGGTTAAACAAACGGAAAGCGAAGTGAGAAATTATCTATATCAGGTAAAAAGCATCGGTAAATATATCAGCAAAGAAGAGTTCGAAAAATTTAAAAATAAAATCAAAGAAAGATATCCCGATATTGATATTGAGATAATTCAAACCAGAATCAAGGGAAGGATAATTTTAGAAATTAAAGGGGATCTGGAGAAAAGTTCCAGGAACATTAAACAGGTGATAGAAAAACTGTTCAGTTGAATAATTGAAGAGTCTCTGATATTTTAAGAATATTATGGCGTTAATTATTGTTGAATCCCCAACCAAAGCAAGAACTTTTAACTACATTCTTAAATCAAAAACGGAAACCGATAAAAACAACTACTTTGTTTTTGCGACGATGGGCCATATCCGTGATCTGCCGAAAAGCAAAATAGCGATAAACTATGAAAAAGATTTTAAACCCGATTATGAAATTATTAAAAATAAGGAAAAAATCATTACGGAATTAAAAAAATTAACCCAAGAAAATCAGGAAATTATTCTGGCCACCGATCTTGACCGCGAAGGCGAAGCGATCTCCTATCATATTGCTTATATTTTGGGTTATATTGACGAAGATTGGCCGAATATCCGTTTTAAAGAAGGAGTTTCCCTGAAACGGATCGTTTTTCACGAGATAACCGCAAAAGCGCTGTCTGAAGCTTTAGCCAGTCCTGAAACTTTAAGGTTTGATCTGGTTAAAGCCCAGTTTGCCAGGCGGATACTGGACCGGGTAGTCGGCTATGAACTCTCGCCATTGCTTTGGAAAAAAACCGGAAAAAACTGGCTTTCCGCCGGCCGGGTGCAGACAGTTGCATTGCGGCTGATCGTTGAGAGGGAAAAAGAAATTAAGATATTTAAGACCGAAGATTATTTTCAAATTTTTGGTCTATTTGACCATGATATTAAGGCAAAATTAATTTCAAAAGATGATTTGATTTATGAACAAAAATTTACATTGAAATTATTTGCCGGCGAATATCAATATACGAAAACCTTGATTAATAAAGAAAATGTTGAAAATATAAAACAGGATTGTTTGAGTGACAAATATAAGGTCAGCGATGTCAAAGAGTCTGTCGACTCTCGTTATCCCATGCCTCCTTATACTACCTCACTTCTGCAGCAGGATGCTTATTATAGACACGGTTTTTCTTCCAAACAGACCATGCGTTTAGCTCAGGATCTATACGAACGGGGATTGATCACCTATCATCGCACCGATTCCTTTAATCTATCAGCCAGGTTCGTTTTTCCTGCAAAAGAATATATTGAAAAAAAATACGGAAAAGAATATGCGCTTGAAAAACCCAGAGGATTCAGGACCCGGTCAAAATCCGCCCAAGAGGCACACGAGGCGATCAGGCCGACAAAATTATTGGAAATGAATGCCGCTTTTAAAGGTAAAAAAGAGTCGAAATTAACCATTAATCATAAACGGTTATATACGTTAATTTTCAGCCGGGCTATTGCCACCCAGATGAAAGAAGCCCAAATTAAAATGATCAGGACCCAGATCGTTTCTGATAAAAACTATCTTTTTGAAAGTGAACAACAGCAGGTGATTTTCGACGGGTTTTTAAAAGTTTTTGACCCTTTTTTTATCAATAATCACCAGAAAATTGTCAAATTGGAAAAAGGTATTCCGGTTGAAATAAAGACCTTGGAAGAAAAAGCGCTTTTAACCAAAGCACCACCGAGGTATAACGAGGCTTCTTTAATCCGGGCCTTGGAAGATAAAGGGATCGGAAGGCCTTCGACATATGCAACTATCATTTCTTTAATTCAGATGAAGAATTATACGGAAAAAGAAGGCCGTTATTTTGTCCCAACTTCAATTGGCACATCAATTTGCGACTACCTTTCCGGCAATTTTTCCCAGATCTTTGATCTTTCTTATACGGCAGGTCTTGAGGAGGGATTGGATAAGGTGGCCAACCAGGAAGAAGATTTTATCAAGCTGCTAAAAGGTTTTTATCAACCCTTTAAAAAAGAATTGGATGTAAGAAAAGAAGATCAATCTGTAATTAAGATAGAGGATGATGTCAAAGGAATCTGCCCGGAATGCGGAGGTAATCTGATTTCCCGTTTTTCCCGGTTTGGAAAATTTATTGCCTGTTCGAATTATCCAAAGTGTAAATACACAAAGTCAATCGTTAAAATTGTAAAAAACAGAAAATGCCCGCTTTGTCAGGGAGATGTTGTGGTAAAATTTACAAAGAGCAAAAAAAGATTTTACGGATGCAGCAATTATCCGAAATGTAAGTGGAGTTCATGGACTTTGGCAACAGAAGTTGTTGGAAAGCAATCAGTTAAAGCGTTAACGGGTTAACGAGTTGGTTTTAACACGTTAACTTTTTAACTCGTTAACTTAATAACTGTTTTAAACTATGAAGTACATATTTGTATCAGGTGGCGTGATTTCGGGAATCGGCAAGGGAGTTACCGTCGCTTCCATCTCCCTTCTTCTTAAACAGGCCGGTTATCGTGTTGCTCCCTTAAAATTTGAAAATTATTTAAATCTTGATGCGGGAACTATAAATCCGATTGAACATGGAGATGTTTTTTTATGTGAGGACGGTACAGAGGCAGATATGGATATTGGTACATATGAAAAATTTTTGGACGAGGACATGGGCCGGGATAATTTTGTTACGATGGGTGAGATCTATCAAACGGTGATAGACAGGGAAAGAAGATTTGAATATCTGGGAGAAGACGTCGAGGCAATTCCCCATATTACCAATGAGATAATCGATCGGATTCAATTTTTGGGTAGAAAGAAAAAAGCCGACATTGTTGTAATTGAGCTTGGTGGAACAGCCGGTGAATATCAAAACATTTTTTATTATGAAGCGTCCCGAATTTTAACCTTAAAAAATCCCGGCGATGTTATTCATGTCCACGTTTCTTATGTCCCGACCCCTTCTCATCTTGGTGAACCGAAAACCAAACCAACCCAGCTGTCGGTCCGAACCTTAAATTCAATGGGGATCCAGCCGGATTTTATCGTGGCCCGGTCGGAAAAACTATTGGATAAAAGACGGATTGAACGGTTTGCTTTGTTTTGTAATATCCAGCCCGAAAATATTATTTCCAATCCTGATGTTTCCAATCCTTATGAAGTACCATTGATTTTAGAAAAACAGCTTTTAGCGGAAAAAATCTTAGCAGAGTTTAATCTTAAGGTTGTTAAACCCGATCTGTCGGCCTGGAAAAAATTAGTTGAAAAAATTAATGCCAAAAAATCCGAAAAAGTAATTAATCTTGCCATTGTGGGTAAATATTTCGGCACCGGTGACTACCAACTAAAAGATTCATACGCGGCTTTGTTTGATGCATTGGATCATGGGGCATTTAATTTGGGAATAAACGTAAAAACTCATTGGGTCGATGCCGAAAAAGTCGAGAAGCAGGGGGTAGAAATTATTGGCCACCCGGACGGCTTGATTGTGCCGATCGGTTGGGGAGAGCGGGGGGCAGAGGGGATGATTGCCGCCGCTTCTTACGCCCGAAAAAACAACATTCCCTACTTGGGTCTATGTTATGGAATGCAGTTGGCCGTGATTGCTTTTGCCCGCGATATCCTGGGCTGGACCGATGCCAATACTAATGAAAATAATATTAAGACCAAGCATCCGGTTGTCCACTTGATGCCGGCTCAAAAAAAATATATGGAAAAAAGGGCTTACGGAGGTACGATGAGATTGGGAAGCTGGGATGCAAAGGTTAAAAAAGGAACTAAGGCATTTGAGATCTATGGAACGGAAAATACCAGTGAACGGCACCGCCACCGCTTCGAATTTAACGATGAATTTACAAAAGAATTTGAAAAGAAAGGATTAATAATCAGCGCCAGGTCAAAGGTAGAAAACCTGGCCGAAATTATGGAACTGCCTGAATCAATCCATCCTTTTTATTTTGGGACCCAGGGGCACCCGGAGTATAAAAGCAGGCCGCTGCATCCCCATCCGATTTTTATGGCGTTCCTAAAAGCTTGTAAAAACAAGTATTAACTGATAAAATATTGAATCTTAATATTTAATAATAACATGGCAAACTCATTTATCTATAAAGATACTCGATTTAAGGTCGGTGATACGGTTAGCATCGATTATAAACTAAAAGAGGGCGATAAAGAACGGGCCCAGATTTTTAAAGGGATAATCGTCAAAGTAAAAGGTGACAGCGATGCAAACCGTATGTTTACGGTAAGAAAGATTTCCAAGACCGGAGTCGGCGTGGAAAAAATTATTCCTTTGCTATCTCCTTTTATCGCCAAGATGGATTTGGTCAAAAAATCTTCTTATCAAAAAGCCAAGCTTTATTTTATCCGTAATCTGACCGAGCAGGAAGTAAGGACAAAACTATATCATGTGAAAAAGAAAGTAGTAAAACATAGGAAGACGGTAAAAAAAATCCATGAACCGCGACCAGAAAAATCTCGGTAAAATCGGCGAAGAACTTGCTTTAAATTATTTAAAATCCCATAGTTTTATTATTCTTGAAAAAAATTTCCGATCCAAATTCGGTGAAATTGATCTTATCGCCGAAAAAAATCACTGTCTTTATTTTATTGAAGTCAAAACCAGGTCAAATCTAAACTATGGTTTTCCTTATGAGGCGGTTAATAAAAGGAAGATCTATCATATAAAAAAAGTGGCCCAATATTATTTGTTGAAAAATAACTATTCAGACTATAAACTAAAAGTAGGAGTTTTTTCTATCTTGATTGAGGGAGAAAAAACCGAAATTAAATTTTGGGATGATATAGAGAGTTAGATAATTTTAATCGAAAGCGGGGTGATATAAATAATGATTGAATTAATAAACTCGATTTTATTTGATTTTTTTAAGAACATCGGTAATTATTTACCCAATTTATTTGGGGGACTGTTGATTTTAATAGTCGGACTTTTAATCGCCGGAATCGTCAAGCAAGTTATCATGACCGTCGTTACTTTTACCAAAATTGACCTTTTGTTTCACAAGACAAAATTAATTAAAAAGGAAGAGGTAACGATTTGGACGGAAGTTTTATCCGAGATATTAAAATGGATGTTGATAATCGTCTTTTTAGTCCCAGCTCTTGAAGTTTGGGGATTGTCCCGTGCAACCACCGTCGTTAACCAGATCCTTTTCTATTTACCAAATGTAGTGGTTGCTGTGGTTATTGCATTTGTCGGAATTCTGGCGGCTAATCTGACTTCAGATTTAGTCCGGCACAGTGTTAAGACGTTGGGATCAACAGCGAGCAATAGTTTAGCTGTTTTTACCCGTGGAGCAATAATGTTTTTTACGGTCTTAGTAGTACTTAATCAATTGGGAGTTGCTCAGGATCTGATAAGAATTCTGTTTACAGGAATTGTTGCCATGTTATCATTGGCAGGCGGATTAGCCTTCGGTTTAGGTGGTAAAGAACTAGCAAAGGAATTATTGGAAGAACTTAAGAACAAACTGAAATAGTATCAGCCCCAACCCTGTTAAGCGTTTAATCGTTTGACAGGGTGTTGGATTGGGGAGAATAAATAGTAAAGATGTGTTTTCTGTGGTAAAATGTAAATTCGGTCCCGTCGTCTAGCGGCCTAGGACATCTGGTTTTCA
>CAYQTP010000019.1:2661-11144 GCA_964420475.1 uncultured Gammaproteobacteria bacterium | reverse complement strand
TTGATGTTGAAAAAATTATTTTGTGTTATCATAAAATTATGAAGAAATCGTTTACATTACTTGAAATGCTCGTTGTCATCGGTATTATTGCCATATTGGTTACTTTGGGATTTGCCTCTTATTCAACGGTCCAGAAAAAAGCCCGTGATGCCAAAAGACAGTCAGATCTTAAAACCGTTCAGGAATTAATGGAACAATGCTACTCCGTTAATAGTTTTGAATATCCGGAAATTAATTTTACTGTCGCTGAAGGAATAATTACAGCCACCTGTCCTGCTCCGAATGATAATATAACGTTTTCCATAACAGATCCGTTAAATACAAGTACTTACATGTATTCCGCTGTTCAAGATATATTAGCAGGAACATACACTATTACGGCTGACTTGGAAACATCAGATGTTAATTTTTCTGTTTCAAATCAGCAATAATATGAATAAGTCTTTTACTTTGGTGGAAATTCTCGTCGTTACCACTATTATCGTTCTCATGACGGCAACGGCCGCTGTTTCCTATTCATCTTTTCTAAAACAATCGCGGGACGCCAGACGAAAATCGGATATTGAACAGGTAAGGGCGGCCATAGAAATGTACCGGTCAAATAACGATACCTATCCTGTCGGCGATTGGTCAAGTTTGGGAGTTTTAACTTCAGGGACAGTCTATCTTCAAAGTCTGCCGGTTGATCCAAGATCTCCGACTTATTCTTATTATTATTCCGGTTCTGCAGCAGACTATACTCTTGGTTCTTATCTGGAAACAGGAGCCGGAACCGGAACCTGCGGCGGCAGCTGTACTGTCAGCTGCAATTACTGCGCCGGACCTTACGGTGTTATTGCAAATGAAGCAGCACCAAATCCAACACCATCCGGAGGGGCAGGAGTACCATCAGGAGAAATGCCAACGCCAACACCAACTTCAGGAATGGGAACAGAGCCAACACCAACAGTGGATCCTAAGATACCTACTGCAACACCAACTACAGGAACGGGGTTTCCACCAACACCAACTAACAGCCCTATATAAATGAAAATTATAAAAGGTCACCAAAAGTCTGCTTTTTCAATAATTGAACTTTTAGTTGTCATATCCATAATGCTGATCTTCATGGTGAGCGTTCTAGCCCAATACAACAAATACACCGAGGAAACGAAGTTGAAAAATGACGCAAAAAAATTAGCTGACGTCATTGAACTGGCTAAAAAAAAAGCCCTCTCCTCCGACCTGATCGCGACTCCGTTTGTCACTCCGCCGACTTATTGCACCAATTTTACCGGATATCAATTAACGTTAAATTCTGATAATTACACACTTAATTACTGCTGCGGCTCCGATTGTTCCACGGTTACAAATACCTATTATCTTAAAACCGGGGACTATATATTTGATACGATCGGGATTCTCCGTTTTCCTCCGCTGATGACCGGTGCAAATATTACTGTTAATACCATTCAGTTAAAAAATTTAACCACCGAGAAGTGTATTAATATTTCAGTATCAACAATTGGAATAGTCGGGTTGGACGAAACTCTAATTGACTGTAAAGATGTTCAATAAAAAATCTTTTTCATTAATCGAGGTTCTGGTTTTTACGGCTGTATTAGGCCTATTTTTTGTGGCGGCCATATCTGTCGCCACCTTCAATTTTAAGAATATGAAAATCCAGGAACATAAGATTTTAGCCACCCGCTATGCCGAAGAAGCAGTTGAATGGGTAAAACAGGAAAAAGAGGACGATTGGACCGAATTCATTACCCACGGTACATTAAGCGGTAGACCTTATTGTTTTAATAGTATAAATTGGGACAGCCCATCACCTCCGGCTTGTGATGATTATGGTCTTAATAATATTTATAAACGTGAATTATTAATTAAAAACTCACATAATCCGGTCGATCAGGTAGACGTCACAATCACGGTGAGCTGGCAGGATATGGGTACAAATCTATCGGTACAGATCAAATCAGTCTTTAAACTATTGGAATAAATATGAAAAAAAGGTCTTTTACCCTTATAGAAACGATCGTTGTTGTGGCCGTCATCGGTATTACGATGCCGGTTTTATTCGTTATTATTTTTGCCTTAATGAGGCAACAGGTAAAAATTTACCGGTTGAGCCAGATCAAAAGAGAAGGGGACTACCTTATAAATCAAATGGAAAATACCATCAAAGATAATGCGATGACTATTCATTCTGGTACCCCGCCTACCGATTTAAACATTGTCTGTAAAGATGCCTTAAGTTCTTACAGTAGTAATTCAAGTTTATATTTTTTTGATAAAAATAATAATTGGTTTGGATACCTATTTCAAACAGAATCATATACAATTGCTTCCGCTTCTGCCTTCCCATATGAACCATTGACTTCCAGTAAAATTTTAGTTTCAGCTTTTACAATTTCCTGTGTAAGAAATTCTATCTATTCATCGGCAATAATTCTATTAAGTTTTGATGTCTGTTTTGATACGGGAGCAGGTGAATGCACTTCGACCCGCCCTGAAGAAACCAGCTCAATACACTACCAGACGAGAATAAAATTACGGAACTTCTAAATATTTATCATTTGAAATTCATCAAGACTTCTTCTATATTGAAAATATGGCTGATAATTTTTTCAGTTTAGACATTGACGAAAAATTCACCAAGTTGGTCCAAGCAAAAAAAGACGGTGATCTGTTGGAGGTTTCGGCTCTGGGAAAAACAGAGACGTCAGAGCTATTTTACACCGGTAATCTGGAAAAGAATATTGGAGATGAAGTAAATCATATTAAAAAATTGATGGAAACTCTCAATGTTTCAAAGAAAAACGTCAATCTGATAATTCCCGATTCATTGACCTACAATCAAATAGTTTCTATGCCTCTTCTCAATGAAAAAGAGCTTATTTCAGCCATCAAATATCAAGCCGACCAGTTTATACCAATGCCGATAGAGGAAACCAACATAGATATTGAAGTAATCAGTGAAGATCAGAAAGAAAAAAAAGTCCTTCTTTTGATCGTGGCCGCTCCAAAAAAAATTATCGAAAAAATTCAAACGACCGTTGAGCTGGCCGGACTTAATCCCGAATCGGTAGAAAACGAATTAAGCAGCAACAGCCGTTTTTTATCAAATTTCAATAAAAATATTCTTGATCTATATAAAGTGAACTCTGATAAAGGAATAGTTATTGCCAATTTTGATATTGACTCCACTTCTTTAGCATATTTTTCTTCCCAAGAATTACTTATCAGGGAAAGTCATCATCTCGCGATCGGTTACCAGTTATTCTTAAAGGAAACCCAGATTAACACCGATACCGATATTAAAAAGGCCGAAGAAATTCTTAGAACTTTTGATAAAAAAAATCCGTCTTCCTATCCTGTTGAAAAAATTGTCCAGCCTTTGATCAGGCAGTTTGCCAGCGATTTGAAAGTCTTTATTGCAAAAAATAACCCGAGCCTCGTTTTATTTACTAATAAAATATATCTGTTTCCATCACTTGCAACCACCTTAAGTGAGGAGCTTTCTTTTCCTATCAATGTTTTAAATCCATATCCATTCATCAAAAAATCACAGTTGATAGAAACTTACAAAAACGAGTTAACCATTTTTCTTCCGGCTTTAAGTGCAAATCTTAGATAATTGTAAGCTATGAAAAAAAATCGCATTAATCTTCTTATCAGTCGGGAAGATTATCGAAAATTCGAAAATTATTTTGAATGGTTAAAACTTTCCGTTACCTTGCTAACCGTGATCTTATTTGTAATATTTATCTCTTTTTACCTGGTTCTGAGGAATAAATTCAATATTTACGAAAAGATGAACCTTCAAAAAAAAACTTATCTGCAGCAACTGACGGAAAGAAAAGATGATGAAGCAAAAATAAATTACATTCAAAAAAAATATACGGATTTCAAAACTTTTCTGAAAGAAGACGCTTCTTCCCTCCCTTATTATCAATTACTTTCCGATGCCATTAAAAACAGTAGTGAATCGGCTACTTTAAAATCTTTTCAGGTCAATAAAGACAGAGAATCCTCTTTTACTATTACGTTTACCGTTTTCGATACATTAAGGGATTTTTTGAAAACTGCCGAGTCTCAAACTTTTATAAAAAATTTTGAAAATATCACTTTGAAAAATTTTGTTGTTATTGGAGATAAGGAAAAAAATGAAAATTATGAATTAAGCTTTAGCGGTAAATTTATACCCATTAAGCTCGATCTTAATAGTGAAAACTAAAATCAAGCCATTTATTCAGCGTTTGATCAGAGAAAATATTTTTTACATTTTCGGTAATGTTTTTATTTTGATCTTAATAGTTGTTTCCGTAAGAATCGGCCTGTCAGAAAACCTTAATTATAATAAAAAAATAAGCGCTTTAAAAACCGAGCTGAGTCAATTACAAAATAAGATAACTCTTATGAATACGGTCATTCCGTCTACCGAAAGTCTTGATGAAGATCTAAATTTTTTGAATACTTTAATTCCTAACGTCGAGGATTATTTTTCGATAATCTATTCACTGGAAAAGTTATCGCAAAAATCGAATTTTATTATTACCGAATATTCGGTTGATGTTAATAAGTCTACGACCCAAAAATTAAAACTCAGCGTTATTGGAGTAGGAGAAAGCCAGACATTTATAAATTTCTTAAAGGATTATAATTTTGGGGGCGGCCGTTTGATCACTTCTGATAAAATCCAGATCGACCCAAATTTTTTTGGCTCAATTAAAATAGACCTGACTTTTTATGCTAAAAGCGTTTTAACCGATAAAAATCTGGGTCAGATTACCGATTATAAATTTTTTGAAGAATTAGAAGCCCTTAAAAGCAAAGTTAATTTTAGTTTTACTGAGAATATAGCAACCGATTCCGCCGATTTGGAATATCCCAAGAAAACGAATCCGTTTTAAATTTTCTTATTTTTAATCAATTTGCGGAGGCCTTCTGAGACCTGTGCACCAACTTTTATCCAGTAGTCGAAACGGTCCTTTTTGATATTAAAAACGACCGGATTGGCGATCGGATCATAGAGACCGACCTCTTCAATATATTTACCGTTAGCTTTATAATGTTTATTAACAGCAACGATCCGATATGAAGGACTTCCTTTTTTTCCCTGACGATATAATTTTAAAGCTACAGCCATGGTAAATAAATCAAATATTAAATATTAAACATCAAAAATAATATCATATACGGTCAATTTTTGCAAAAGCTTCTTTGGCCGCTTCCTCCTCAGCTTCTTTTTTTGAAGGGGCAATACCTTCTCCTAATTTTTTATTATTAAAATAAACTCCGATCTTAAAAGATCTTTTATGTTCAGGGCCTTTTTCTTCCAGCACTCTATAAATAGGTGTCCTTTTGTATTTTCCCTGGATCAGTTCCTGAAGTTTGCTTTTAGCCGATAGATAGAGATCATTCTTTAAAAGATAGTCCAGTTTATCTTTAAAGAGGAAGTTGAGAACAAATAAATAGGCGGCTTCAAAGTTCTGGTCTAAAAATATCGCGGCGATCAAGGCCTCAAAACAATCGGCTAAGATGTTGTTATTGGCACGGCCGGCTCCTCTTTCTTCCCCCTTGGAAAGAAGCAGATAATGACTTAAATTAATTTTTTTAGCCGCTTCGGCGAGGCTATCCATTTTGACGATCGCCGATTTTATCTCCGTATAATCACCTTCTTTTAAATTAGGATAGTGCTTAAAAAGATAAACCGAGGTTATAAGAGACAGAACGCTGTCCCCCAAAAATTCCAGTCTTTCATTGGACGGAAGGGTAGAGCTTTTATGTTCATTAAGATAGGAGCGGTGAACAAAAACATTATTCAATAATTTTTTGTCCTTAAATTTGATTTTAATTGTTGATTCCAGGTTAAAATATTTATTTTCCATATGATTGCTGATAAATTTTCCCCAAAACCGCATTGACAAACCCAAAGGCTTTGTCGCTTCCCAGTTCCTTAGCCAGCTCAACCGCTTCATCAATAATCACTTTAGCCGGCTGTTTTTTTTCAAACATTAACTCAAAGACTGCCAGTTGCAGGATGGCCAGATCAACTTTAGCAATTTTATCTAAGGGATATTTCGGAGCGTATTTTTTTATTAAAATATTAATTTTCGTAATATTTTTGATCACCTGTTTTGTCTTGCTGTTTACGGGTTGATCTTTTGATTTCACGTAACTTAAAGCAAACAATTGTTGAATTACTTTAATCCGGAGCTCGTGTCTGGGATCCATAGTTTATTTCTTACAGTATTTGCAAATTCTATGGGCTAACTTCGTTTTACCGCAGGAACTGCATTTGACTAGTTTTGAAAAGGATCTGACCCTTTCGGCCATTCTTTTTCCCTTTCTTTGCGTTGAATGTTTGCGTTTAGGTAGGGGAGCCATAGATTAAATATTTAAAAATTAAATGTTAAATAACAAAATAATAATATCATACAAAATGCCTATTGACAAATGTAAAAGAAATGCTTTATATTTAATTTATATGAAAAATTTTACAAAGGGTTTCACACTGATTGAACTTTTAATCGTTATCGCTCTTCTTGGTGCATTAGCCGTTGGACTTCTCGCCGCTCTTGACCCGTTTGAACAGCTGAAAAAAGGCACTGATACCGGAGTGAGAAATACGGTATCGGAAGTACATGGTGCAATAATCCGTTTTTACGCAATAAAGAATTATATGCCGTGGTGTACGGACGGAGATACCTGTACTGATCCTTCAGCAGCTACACTTACTGACTTAGAAGCTACGGTAATTGATAGTATTATCGCAACTGGTGAATTAAAATCTGATTTTTCCGAACTGGCTGGTACAGGTACTTTAGGAAAAATACTAGTGACAGGAGTTAATGCAGATGCGACTGTTTCTGTCTGTTATGCTCCGACTGCAAAGTCTTTTGCAAGTGATCCTAATACAAAATTTACCAGTGCAGGACTTCCGGATGCAAACTGTCCGTCAGGTGATCCACTCGACAGCTGTTATTGGTGTGTAAAATAAGTCAAACGTAATTAATAAAGGGAGTGGTGAAATACCGCTCCCTTTTTTTGAGTAAATATTATATATTTAAATAATGAACAAAAGAGGTTTTACATTAATTGAGCTTCTGATCGTAATCGTCATTCTAGGTTTTTTAGCGATGTTGATCACCGGTAATTTTTTTACTTCACTTAAAAAAGGCAGGGACGCCAAGCGGAAAGGCGATCTGACACAGATCCAGGGAGCTCTTGAAATGTACTACGAAGATAAAAAGACCTATCCGGTCTTCGCTCTTCCTTTCGGAGGCAAGCTTTGTGAAACTTCCTCATGTGCCAGTACTGAAAAAGTTTATATGCAAAAAGTTCCCAATGATCCTAGTTCCGGAAAGGATTATGAATACCTGTCTACCGATGGGACAGATTACAAGCTGTTTGCCTGTCTGGAAAACAATCAACAGGTGTTGCCTTATGAATCCACCGATTACAGGATAACTTGCGGTGATTGTAAAAATGAAGCCGGAGACGATGTTGTTTGCATCTGGGGGATATCTAGTACGAATATAAGTCCGTGAATCTAAAGACTGTTCAATTCATTGATCACTTCGGAGTCTTTGGCGTCAAAATTTTTTAACATAAACTCAAGAACTTTCTTTGCTTCGTCAATATATCCGTATTTCTTTAGTAACTGGCCTTTGAATAAATACGCTTCGCGGTAATTTGATTTTAATTTAATAGTGTTGTTGATTTCGTCCAGTGAAGAATTCTGCCAGACTTGTTTGTCTGTATTATTTTCAGCCGCGTCATAGAGAGTTGAGTAATAAAGCGATAAAGTATAGGGAATTTTTGGATCAGTGGGATAAAGATTTCGCGCTGTTTTTAACGCTTCAACGCCCTGCAACAGTTCATTATCATTTTCCGTAACCTGATAAAAATAGTACATGTTTTTTGCCCGAGTCTTCCAGTAAAAAACATTTTTTGGATATTTTTGGACCGTTTTCCTGTTATAAGAATCAGACATAGCCGCAATCTGTTTACCCAGTTCTTTTTGATCCTGCAACGAGGATACAGCTGAAAGATAGGCAAGCGAACTGGAAAATCGATCTTCATAGACCGGATCCTGCCTTAAACTTAAGGCTTTTTCAAAATATTGAGCGGCCTGCTGCTGGTCGGATACTTTTGCATATTTTGATCCGTAGGAATAGTTCACATCAGCTAAATAATAGACGGCAGTTGAAAATAGAAAATAGATGGTCAAAAGCAGAAGTATAAAAAAAATAAATTTCTGCAATAAAGAAAATTTTGCTGACGAAAGATCATGATCTTGAGGCGGAAAAATGGTCGATGTAATAATAAATGCCGGAATCATGAAAAAAAATAGCTGGATTGTTGTTGTCGAAAAACCGAAGAAGTTGGTAATTAAAATTGTTATGTAAGCAATAACTAAAAGTATGGTTAATAACTGTTTGTTTGACTGGTCTTCTTTAATTTTTAATTTTAAATTTTTAATTTTTAAT
>CAYQTP010000019.1:0-2651 GCA_964420475.1 uncultured Gammaproteobacteria bacterium | reverse complement strand
GATGAATGAAAGGTATGTTAAAAGACCAAGCGCTCCTGTAGTTGCTAAATAGTTCAAATACTCATTGTGGGCCTTGTTATAGACATAGTCCCATTCTGAAGTTAGATTATGAGCGATCGGACGGACAAAGTTATAACTATAGGCAAAAGTTTCAACACCGGTGCCGAATAGCGGATATTTTAAGCCCAATTTCCAAGCACCGTCCCAGACAATTTTACGGATATCAAAAGATTCGGTAATATTAATTTGAGAATTAACGGGTTGAGGATTACGATTTACGGATTGAGTATTATTTTGAAAATTGAAAACTGAAAATTGAAAATTAAGAATCTTGTCGACTTTCTCAATACCGGTTTTAAAAAATAAGATAGGAACTACTGTGATAATCAATAAAATAAAGATGAGTCTTTTAAAGTAATTTTTGACAAAAAAATAATAATATCCAAAAAATAATACTAAGCCTACGATAACTGCGATTATTGCTGACCGTGACCGGCTAAACAGGATTACGGAAAAATTTAAGAAAAGATAGATTGGTATTAAAAATCTTTGCCATGAATTATTTTTAATTTTTAACTCTTCATTTTTAATTAAGTAATAGATACCAATAAAAAAAGCGACCGCTAAATAAGCACCTAACCAATTTGGCTGGCCTAAAGTAGAAAAAGCCCGTAAGTCAGGCCGGAAAGCTAAAACCGAATTATCCCAGCAAGAATTATTAAACTGGCCGCTGAATACAAGACAGGTCAGATCATGACCAAAATGCCCCGGAATTGCCCAAAAAATGACAAGCAATGAAGATGTGATGATGGTCTTTAATATCTTTTTAACATCAATGTTGTTTGAAATAAATGCATAATAAAGAACTATATAACAAGTGGTTGAAAGCAAACCGCCGTTAAAACGGCCATAATAACCGAAAATTGAAGTATGAACGTCCATTGAGTTAATTGTTGAGATAAGCTGAGATAAAAAGAATGTCAAAATGGGAATATCCAGGAATGTTTTTTTTAGTATAATTTTCCTGTTTATGATCATTTTTAAAAACCAAAAAAAAGCTATAAGAACTGTTGAGATATAAATAAAGATCATTTTGTTGAACTCAAACAGTTCTGAGGTCGATTTGGTCATGATCAAAGGAGTGATAAAGAAGAGTGCCTTATAAAGAAAAAAAATTATTTGGTCAATCATTATGCTTAATTTAATGGATATTTTCAAAAAAATCAAGCTCCCCTTTTTTGCTAATTTTGAGATCTATTTTGATCTAGGCACATCGATCACCAAAATAGCCATTAAAGATAAGGGGGTAATCCTGAGAGAGCCATCATTCTTAGGCTACAACAGCCGGGCTAAAGACTATTCTTTTACCGGAACGGAAGCGAAAACCATTCTCGGGAAGACCCCTGATTTTATCCATGTGATCAGGCCGATCGTCAGCGGAGTAATTTCCGATTTTGATGCTGAAGTATTTCTGCTGAGGAAATTCTTAGAAAGGTCCGTTTATCTTTATTCAGCCAATAAAATGATAAAGCCGATGATGATCGGAATTGCGACCGTTCCGACGATCGCTACTGAAATTGAACAAAAAGCCGTCAAGGAAGCACTCCTAAAAATCGGTATGTCCCAGGTATTTTTGGTGGAGAAGCCTTTGGCTACCGCATCCGGAGCTGGAGTAAATATTTTTACCCACGAACCAACCTTGATTGCTGATCTGGGCGGTGGATTGATTGAATTAACCATCGTCGGCTCCGGAGGAATTCTCTCTCAAAAAACCTTTAAAAACGCCGGGAACCAGATGAATAAAATTATTTTTAACTATGTTTATTTAAAATACGGGATAATTTTAGGTGAAGCGACCTGCGAACAACTAAAGATCGATATTTTAAACTTTAGAAATGCAGAAAAAATTACCGTTACCAGAGGCAAGTCACTGGAAAACGGTCTGCCTAAGTCGGTTAAAATAAAAAGTTCGGATATAAATGAGGCTTTGCGATCTAATTTCAACCAGATCATTGACGGTATTAAAGAATTGATCGAAAGCTCCCATCCTGAGGTGGTTGATGAGGTTATGCAGAGGGGCGTGATCCTGACAGGCGGTTTATCCAGAATAGACGGGATAGATAAATTTTTTGAAGATGAGCTCAAAATAAAGGTCTATTGCAGTGATAAATATGAATATTCAACCATTAACGGTCTGGTTAGATTAACCGCCAACGAAGAAACTTTCTCCAAGATCATAATTACATAAATTAGTGGTTGCTTTTTGATAATTTTTTATATACAATTAGTTTTCTTACGAGAAATTTCGGACGCTCTTTGACAATTTGTTTGTTTTTCTTTGCCAATTTGATTTTTTATTTAGTTTAGATAATCGGGTTAGGATCGTCAGACTAAGCTTTGTGCTTTAGTCTTGACTTTTTTAAGAGTTTGATCCTGGCTCAGGATGAATGTTGGCGGTGTGCCTGAGATATGCAAGTCGAATGCCTTGTGCGGAGCAATCTGCGCGAGTAATGGCGGACGGCTGAGTAACACGTAGGGACTTACCTCTTTTTGAAGGATAGCCCATCGAAAGGTGGGATAATACTTCATGGTATGGATACCGTAAGGTATTTGTTAAAGAGATTAACTTCTCGAAAAGGGATGGACCTGTG
>CAYQTP010000018.1:7526-11151 GCA_964420475.1 uncultured Gammaproteobacteria bacterium | reverse complement strand
AGCGGCAGGCCTGGTCGGTCAAAAATAACTGCCGGGCCAATGCTCCGTGAAAAAAACGGGTTTTTTGATAGAAACGGATAAACTTGAGAATAACTGTTTTCATATTGTTATAATTTTACTATGAAAATCTCTGTTATTACTTTATTTCCAAAAATGATCTCCGGTTTTTTTGAGGAAAGCATTGTTAAACGGGCGATGGAAAAAAAGTTATTAGAAATAGAATTAATTAATCTTCGAGATTTTGCCATTGATGATTACGGAACGGTCGATGACCGGCCTTATGGAGGAGGAGCGGGAATGATACTGCGAGTTGAACCGATCTATAAGGCAGTTCAATCCGTAAAATCCAAAATCCAAAATCCAAAAACCAAAATTATTTTAACTTCGCCAAAAGGAAAAATATTTGATCAAAAAAAAGCACAAGAGTTTTTACAATTAGATCATCTAATAATTATTGCCGGACATTATGAAGATATTGATGCACGAGTTTTAGATTTTGTCGACGAAGAAGTTTCAATGGGAGACTTTGTCCTTACCGGTGGAGAAATTCCGGCTGCAGCAATTGTTGACTCTATCGTTCGACTGACTCCAGGGGTTTTAAAAAAAGACCAAGCAACGAAAAATGAAAGTTTTAATATAAAAGATAAAAAAATTTTGGAATACCCCCAATATACAAGACCCGAAAAATTCATGGGCAAAGAAGTTCCCGAAGTTCTTTTGAAAGGGAATCATAAGGAAATAGAAAAATGGCGGATGGAAAAAGCGCTTGAAGAAACCCGAAAAAAAAGACCGGACCTACTTGACACAAATAAATAATTAGTCTAATATCTAACTATTACTAATTGCATATAAGTTAAAATGAATAAACTCTTTTGGTTGGTATTAATTATTGTCTTGGCTGTTGGCGGAATAATTATCCTTAATCAGAAAAAACCTGCAATAAAACAGGAATTAACCACCACAACAACAACCACAACATCAACTACAACAATTCCGGTTAAAGAATTTACGATGACAGCAAAAAAGTGGGCATTTGACCCCTCAGTTATTACCGTTAAACAAGGGGATAAAGTTAGATTAAAAATTGTAAGCTCCGACGTCACCCATGGTTTTGCTTTGACTGAATTTAATGTTAAGGTCGATCTTGTCCCCGGGAAAGAAGAAACAGTTGAATTTATAGCTGACAAAAAAGGTGAATTTACATTTTTTTGCTCGGTAATGTGTGGAGAAGGCCATCTAGACATGAAAGGAAAATTAGTGGTAGAATAATATTAAGAAAATTTTTAATTTTTAATTTTTAATTTATATAAAAAAATATGAAAATCATTAAACTGGAGCCAAAAAAATTTTCCGAAAAGATTTTATCAATGAAAGGAATTTCCAAGAAAACCGTTGAAGAACATTTAAAACTTTATCAAGGTTATGTCAATAAATATAATGAGATACAAGAAAAACTGACTGCTTTAAGCCAGGAAGATTATGCAAAAGCAAATCAGGTTTTTTCAACAATAAGAGAACTAAAGGTTGAACTGTCTTTTGCCTGGGGCGGAGTAATAAATCATGAAATATATTTTGGGCATCTCGGTGGTAAAGGAGGGAAGCCGACCGGCGAATTATTAAAACAGATAGAAGAAGATTTTGGCAGTTTTGATGCTTACAAAAAAGATTTAAAAGCAACCGGTATCTCTGCCAGGGGTTGGGTTTGGACAGGTTGGAATTATAGGGAGGAAAGACTGGTCAACTATCTGGGCGATTCCCAGAATACCTATGCGATGTGGGAAGTTGACCCCATTTTAGCTCTTGATACCTATGAGCATGCCTACTTTATTGATTATGGAGTCAACAGGGGGGGTTATATTGACTCTTTTTTCGAAAATTTAGACTGGAAAGTAATTAAGGAAAATTTTGACAGTGTCTGTTGTGGAAACTGCGGAGTAGATGGTCAATGTTAATAAATAACCTGGCCCGTATTATATAATTTGCTTATATGATAAGAACCAGGATTGCTCCGTCTCCTACCGGCCAGGACGTTCATGTCGGATCAGTGGCAACTGCTTTAATGAACTTTGCCTTCGCCAAAAAAAATAAGGGCCAGTTTATCATCAGAATTGAAGATACTGACAGGTCGCGGCTGGTTTCCAGCGGTGAGAAAAAAATTCTGGATACTTTACAAAAAATTGGACTGGTGGCTGACGAATCTCCAATAGTCGGCGGCCCTTATGCTCCATACCGACAGTCGGAAAGACTTGATATATACAAAAAATATGCCGAAGAATTAGTCTTAAAAGGAAAAGCCTACTA
Source organism: uncultured Gammaproteobacteria bacterium (assembly GCA_964420475.1). Classification (GTDB taxonomy): domain Bacteria; phylum Patescibacteriota; class Microgenomatia; order UBA1406; family GWC2-37-13; genus GWC2-37-13. The sequence goes on along the minus strand of CAYQTP010000018.1, from coordinate 8,850 downwards.
CTGTATCTGTTCACCGGAAAGATTAACCAAAATGCGGGAAAATCAGCAGGCAAAAAAACAGATCCCCAAATATGACCGGCTTTGCTTATCAAATCAGAATGATATTGTTAGACAAATCAAGGAAAAAAGCATACCCCATGTAATCCGCCTATTGGTTCCTGACGGTCAAATAAAATTTAAAGATGTTGTTCGCGGAGAAATCATAATTGAGACAAAAAATATTGATGATCAAGTGTTGTTAAAATCAGACGGATTTCCAACCTATCATCTTGGGGTGGTTGTTGATGACTACTTAATGAAGATCACCCACGTTATCAGAGGGGAAGAATGGTTACCTTCAACGCCGAAGCATATTATCCTTTATGAAGCCTTTGGTTGGAAGTTGCCAGTCTTCGTTCATATTTCTCTCCTTCGTAACCCGGACAAATCAAAACTATCGAAGAGAAAAAATCCGGTTTGGACCTCATACTATTTAGAACAAGGAATTTTCCCGGAAGCACTATTAAATTATTTAGCCCTAATGGGCTGGAGTCATCCCGAGGGAAAAGAGATTTTTACGCTTGACGAATATATAAAAGTTTTTGACATTAAAGATATTCAAAAAACAGCCCCGGTCTTTGATCCGGTTAAACTGGAGTGGATGAACGGGATGTACATTAGGCAATATCAAAAATCAAAAATCAAAGATCAAATATTAGAATTTTATGCTAACAAAAAGATAGATTTAGATAAAAATTTGGTTGAAAAAACGATTCCGTTGATCCAGGAAAGAATAAAAAAACTATCCGATTATCTTCCGTTGTGTGAGTTTATTTTCAAAGCTCCGGAAACATATGAAATTTCGTTAACTGGAAAAAAGGATTTTTTTGAAAAAGTTTATCAAGAGTTGGAAAAAATAACCGACTGGAAAGCGTTAACGATCGGAGACTCACTGGTTAATTTAGCCAAAAAACTAGAAATAAAAAATTCCCAGTTTTTTGCCGATATGAGATTAGTGATTACAGGAAAAAAAATTTCCCCTCCATTAAATGAGTCTATGGAAATACTGGGAAAAGACGAATGTATAAAAAGACTTGAAAAAATTAAATAATGAAGAAAAAATTAACCTATAAACGGTCGGGAGTAAATTATGAAACGATTGATTATTTAAAAAGAACTGCCCAAATAGCTGGAAAAAAAACCTCTAATAATCTTCCTGAAAATTATAAGGAAGTCGATCAAAGCCGGGGGGAATCAGCTCATGTAATAGACGCCGGCGAATATTATTTTGCCTCAGTGATTGAGGGACTGGGGACAAAAAGCCTGGCGGCTGATGAAATGTATA